>JASIBM010000287.1 GCA_030045175.1 Streptosporangiaceae bacterium
TCCAACGTTTCCTTCGGCATGCCCGACCGGCTGGCCATTGGCTGCGCGTTCCTGCCGATGGCAAGCGCGGCCGGGCTGACCAGCGCGATCATGGACGCCCGGTCGGCCGAGCTTGTGCGCGCGGTCAGGGCCTGTGACCTGTTGCTTAACCGGGACGAGTGGGGCGCGAGCTGGATCGCCGCGCACCGCGCCCAGGCTGCCGCCCGCGCGGCTCAGCCTGCCCCGGCCGCGCGATGAGCGCAGTGCTGGCCCAGGGGGATGACCCCCTGGAATCCCCGCAGCCGCTCGTGCCTCGCTCATTGGAGCTCGCCGAGGCCACGGCGGCCACGAGCGGTCGAGTCGATCTGGTCTTTGTTCCGAACCTGAAAAGGGTCCGGGTTCCTGCTGGCGTCACGGTCTTTGACGCGGCGAGCTGGAACGGCATCGCGATCGACTCGACCTGCGGCGGCCACGGAACGTGCAAGAAGTGCAAGGTCAGGATCGACGCGGGTGCGGCCGACGCGGCCGCGGGCTCGAGCGCCGTGCCGGTCTCGCCGATCGACGCGCGCGCGTTCGCGCCGGACGAATTGCGCGCCGGCTGGCGGCTCGCCTGCCGCGCGATGGCCAGCAGCGACCTGACGATCGAGGTGCCGCCGCTGACCACCCGGCCAAAGGCCGCGACGGTAGGCGTCGGACGACAGGTGATCTTGCGGCCCGCCGTGCAGAAGCGCCACCTGAAGCTAGCAGAGCCGTCGCTGTCGGACCAGGTCAGCGACATCGAGCGGGTCCTCGCCGGGCTCGACGACCTCGAGCTGCGGGTCGACCTGCCCGTGCTGCGCTCGGCTGGCCGGGTCTTGCGCGCGGCCGACTACCAGGTGACCGCCGTGATCGTCGACGACGCGCTGATCGACATCCAGCCCGGCGACACGACCGATCGCAGTTACGGGATCGCGTTCGACCTGGGCACCACCACCGTCGTCGCGACGCTGCTCGACCTGTCCACAGGAACGCCGATGGCCGTCGCGTCGATGCTGAGCAAGCAGCAGCCGTTCGGCGCTGATGTGATCAGCCGGATCAGCGCGACCATGCTGGATCCCGCAGCCCTTGGCCGGCTCACCGAGCTCGCGCACTCCACGCTCGCCGGGCTGGCCGGCGAGGTCTGCCAGCAGGCCGGGATCGATCCGCGCGACGTGTACGAGGTCGCGCTGGCGGGCAACGCGACGATGACCCACCTGGCGCTCGGCATCGATCCCGAGCCGCTGGGCGTGGCGCCGTTCATCCTGGCCACCAGGCGGCTCCCTGAGGTCCTCGCCGCCGACCTCGGCCTCGACGTGCACCCGCGGGCGCGCGCGTTCGCGTTCCCGGCGTTCGGGGCCTACGTCGGCGGTGACATCACGGCCGGCCTGCTCGCCTCGGGGATGGACCGCGATCGAAGGGTACGCCTGTTCATCGACATCGGCACGAACTGCGAGATCGTGCTCGGGAACAGGGACTGGCTGCTTGCGACGGCAGCCCCGGCCGGTCCCGCGTTCGAGGGGGCGCAGGTCAAGTGCGGGATGCGGGCTGCGGACGGCGCGATCGAGGCGGTCCGGCTGGTGCCGGGCGGCGGATCGCGCGGGGAGCCGGGTGGCGTGGAGCTCAAGGTGATCGGTGACTGCGAGCCGGCCGGCCTGTGCGGCTCCGGGCTCGTCGACGCCGTCGCGAGCCTGATCGCCGTCGGCCTGCTCGACCATTCCGGCCGCTTCGTCCCCGCCGAGCAGGCGGCGCGGGTCGCGCCCGCGCTGGCCGGGCGGCTGACGATGCTGCGCGACGAGCGCGTGTTCGTGCTGCACTGGCGCGGTAATCCAGGCGAGCAGGGGGAGCCCGGCGACGTCGCTAACTCTATTTTTCTTTCCCAACGGGACGTCAGGGAGCTCCAGTTCGCCAAGGCGGCTATCGCTTCGGGGTGGAACGTGCTGCTCACCGAGGCCGGGCTGACCGGGGCCGACGTCGCGCAGGTGCTACTCGCAGGGTCGTTCGGCAGCTACCTGTCGCCCGCGAACGCCATCGCACTCGGGCTGGTGCCCGCGCTTGCGGTACCGCGCGTGGTCAGCGCGGGGAATGTCGCTGGAGAGGGCGCCAAGATGGCGCTGCTCTCCGTCCGCGAGCGAGCCGGCGCGCTCGCCCTGCTTGACGAGGTGAGATATGTTGAATTGTCGGACCGGGCCGACTTTAATGACAAGTTCCTCGAGCAGCTGCGGTTCCCCGGCGGTGCTGACTGAGCCGGCCGCGCCGGCGGTGCTGACTGAGCCGGCCGCGCCGGCGGTGGCGATCGTCGCGTGCGGTGCGCTCGGCGCGCACGTCAGGGAGATCGTCGCGCGGCGCGGCTGGGACGTACGGATTTGCTGCCTGCCGGCTTCCTTTCATAACAGGCCCCGCCAGATAGCCCCGGCGGCCGAGCGACTCGCGCTTGCGTTGCAACGCGCTGGCCTGCGCGTCGCCCTTGCCTACGCCGACTGCGGCACGTACGGGGAACTCGACGGGTTGTGCGAGCGGCTCGGGCTGGCCAGGCTGCGCGGCCTGCATTGCTACGACGTGTTCGCCGGGCAGCGGCGAGTCCGCGCCGAGCTGGAGGCGGAGCCGGGGACGTACCTGCTGACCGACTTCCTGGTGCGCAGCTTTCGCCGGTCCGTGCTCGAGCCGCTCGGGCTGGACAGGCACCCCGAGCTATGGGCGGACTACTTCGGGAATTACCGGCGGCTGGTCTGGCTGCGGCAGTCCGCCAATGCGGGCCTGGATGACGAGGCCGAGTCAGTGGCAGCCATGTTCGGCCTGCCGCTCGACGTGATCAAGGTTGGCGTCAGTGGCCTGGAGCGCGAGCTCGAGTCGCTGCTCGGCGTGGCCGCCGGAGCCAGCGGTGAGTAGCCTTCGCTCGCTGGCGCCGCTGCTTCGCTGCGCCAGGTACGAGGTCATGCCCACGAGCTCGGCCGAGCAGGCCGTGCTCGAGTCGGTGCCAAGCGACGTGACCGTGACGGTCACCGCCTCGCCCACCAAGGGCCTCGAGCCCACCCTCGACCTGACCGAGCGCCTGCGCAAGCAGGGCTACAGCGCGGTGCCGCACCTGTCGGCCAGGCTGGTGCGCGATCACGCGCACCTCGCCGACGTCGTCAGCCGGCTGGTCGCGGCCGGCGTAAGCGATGTGTTCGTCCCGGCCGGTGACGCCGATCCGCCGGCCGGGCAGTTCTCTAGCGCGCTCGAGGTGCTTGAGTGGCTGACCGAGCTGGGCAGCCCGTTCGAGCGGGTCGGGATCACCGGGTACCCGCAGACCCACCCGAAGATCGAAGACGACGTGACCGTGCAGGCGATGTGGGACAAGCGCAGGCACGCGACCTACATCGTCAGCAACCTGTGCTTTGACCCGGCGGTGCTGCGCGGCTGGATCAGGCGAGTCCGCCGCCGCGGCGTTACCCTGCCGCTGCTCGTCGGGCTCGCCGGGCCGACAGACAAGGTCAAGCTGATGCGCATGGCGTCGAAGGTTGGCGTCAAGGATTCGGCCCGGTTCCTCGCCGGGCACAGGTCGGCCCTGTGGCGGCTGTCCGCGCCGGGTGCCTACCAGCCGGAGTGGCTGCTCGGCAAGCTGGCTGCCCAGCTGACCGCGCACGAGTCAAACGTGACCGGGCTGCACGTCTTCACGTTCAACCAGGTCCGCCAGGCCGAGGAATGGCGCCAGGGCCTGCTCGCCCGCTGCGCCGACCCGGCGGCAGAGCCAACTGGCCGATCTGCCGCGAGATAGCACGCGAGACAGCAACAGCAAGGACCCCACGCTGTCGCCGCTGCGACAGTAAGGACCCCACGTTGCTGTCGAAAGTGGACGCTGATGGAACCCTGCTGACTGGCTGGTGCCTCTATTCGGGTCAGAAGGGAGCGGTCGTGTCGAGGGATGCCGAATTCGCCGCGTTCGTGGCGGCGAGGTACCGCGCCCTCGTGCGCACCGGGCTGCTGATGACCGGCGACAACGGGCACGCGGAGGACCTCGCCCAGTCCGCGCTGATCAAGACGTACCTGGCGTGGGGCCGCATCCGCGATCCGGAGAACGCCGAGGCATTCGCCCGCACCACGCTGGTCAGGCTCGCGTTGCGAGCTCGTCAGCGCCGCTGGAACAGCGAGCTCGCCACCGGCCAGGTTCCTGACGCTGCGTCAGCGACCGTGGACGGCACCGGGCCGAGCGACCTCGTGCTTGACGTGCGAAGGGCGCTGGCGAGGCTGCCCGCCGACCAGCGAGCGGTGCTCGTGCTGCGATATCTCGACGATCAGAGCGAGGCGCAGACCGCTCAGCTGCTCGGGATCTCGCAGGGAACGGTGAAGAGCCGTGCCTCCCGTGGCCTGGCGAGCCTGCGGCAGGCCGGGCTGCTTGACCGCGAGGGGAGAACGCCGTGACCGATGACCAGGAAGTACGCGAGCTGCTGATCCAGGCCGCCGAGCTGCCCGACTCGGTACAGCCGCCGGTTCAGCGGCTGATCGAGCGCGGCCGTGCCAGGCGGACCAGGCGCGCCATCTTGTCGGCCGCGTGCGCCGCCGTCGTGGTAGCCGCCGTCGCCGCGCTGCCGTCCGTGCTAAGCGGCGCGGCGCCGAAGACGGCCGCCGGCCACGCGCCGTCTGGCCTCATCGGCCCGGGTACGCCGGCCGAGTCCGGGCCCAGCGCCGCTGAGCTGTCCAGGTTCCGCTGGTCCGCCCTCCCCTCCTCGCCGCTCGGGCACCGCTCGAACCCCCTGCTCGCCTGGACCGGTAAGGAGCTGATCGAACTCGGCGGCCCTGCCCGGCAGGACAGCACCGGCGCCGCGGCATTCAGCCCAGCGCGCAGAACCTGGCGCCGGATCGCTCAGGTGCCGGACTCCATCGGCCTCACCGGCGCGGTAACCGTGTGGACCGGACAGCAGCTGTTCGTCACCAACGGCCGGTTCCCTTCCGAATGGCCACCGACCGTTGGACCGCCCGCAGGCCTGTACAACCCGGCGACCAACCAGTGGAAGACCGTCTTCCTGCCGAGGCAGATGGAGGGACTGGCGCCGGTCGCCGCGGTCTGGACCGGCCGCGACGTGGTGGTCGGTTTCGTGCGCGCCCTCGGTACCAGCGGCAAGCTCGGCGTCGCCGCATACGACCCGGCGACCAACCACTGGCGGGTCATCACCCCGACGCTGCCACCCCACCACCCGTGCCAGTACATCGCCATGGTGGCCACGTCGAACAGGCTGATCTTGTGGTCGCTCTGGGACCGGGTGCAACGCTACAAGCACGGGGCCGCCGGATACTCGGGCGTAGACGTACTCGCCCTAGGCCAGGACGGCACCTGGCGCGACGTCACCGGCCGGTGGCCCCAAGGTCAGACCGTCACGAGCCCTGTCTTCACCGGCAGCGCGATCCTGGCTTCCCCCAGCCAGATCTGGTGCGGCACTTTCTGCAGCCCGCCGTACACGTACGCTTACCCCGGATCCTTCGCCGACCCAGCCACCCTGCACCGTACGGTCATCCCGCTCGGCCCCCTCGGACAGGCAAATCCCGCCTTTGCCTGGACAGGCCGCGAGATCATCGCGGTCAACCTGGACATGACCGGCGGCCGCCCGCCGCTGCGCCCCGACGACATGGCGCTATACGACCCGGCGACCGGCCGGTGGAGCAGGCTGCCAGCCACGCCCGGCTACCCGAGCCTGGTGACAGCACCGGTGTGGGCCGGTACCCAGCTTCTAGCGCTCACCGACAGCGGAGCGCTGTGGTCTTTCCTCCGTTGACCTGGACCAGGTCTTAAAGCCGCCCGAACGGCAGCAGCGCCGTGACTGCGACAGCCGCGAACAGCAACGTCAGGTACAAGATCGACAGATGGAACAGCCGCATGGGCGCGGCGGTCGCTCCCGCAGCGATCCTCCTGCGCAACCGGTGGGCCTCGACCAGGAACCAGGCGCCGAGCCCGGCCGCGCACGCGCCGTAGATCAGCCCGGCGGACGGCACGAGCGCCAGCGTGGTGACCACCATGATCCAGCTATAGACCACGATCTTGCGTGCCACCACCGCCGGACCTGCCACCACGGGCAGCATCGGAACCCCCGCGGCCGCGTAGTCGTCCTTGAACTTCATCGCGAGCGCCCAGAAGTGCGGCGGCGTCCAGAAGAAGACCACGGCGAACAGCACCGCCGCGGGCCAGGCGACCTGGCCCGTGACCGCCGCCCAGCCCACGAGCACGGGGAAGCAGCCTGCGGCGCCGCCGATCACGATGTTCGACGCGGTCCGGCGCTTCAGGCCCAGCGTGTACACGAAGACGTAAAAGAGCAGCGCGGCGTCGGCAAGGGCGGCTGCCAGCCAGTTGGCGAGCAGGCCGAGCAGCAGGGTCGCCGCGATCCCGAGCACGATGCCCGACGCCAGGGCCTCGCTCGGCTTGACCGTCGCGACCGCGCCACCGCGCGCCACCAGCGGGCGCCGCGACGTGCGCCGCATCACGGCGTCGATGTCGCGGTCGATAAAGCAGTTGATCGTGTTCGCGCTCGCGGCGGCGAGCGTGCCGCCGACGAGCGTCACCGCGATCAGTTCGAGTGACGGCACCCCCCGCTTGGCCAGGAACATCGCAGGCAGCGTGGTCACAAGCAGCAGTTCGATGATCCTTGGCTTGGTCAGCGCGATCAGCGATCTGGCAAACTTGCCCGGCGAACGGCGCCCGACTTGCGACGAACCGCGCGACGGCGCGGCGACCCGACCCGCCGCGCCCGTCGGCGCGCTCGTCGCCTGGGTCACGCCGTGCCCTCTGAGCTCTCCGGCTCCGGCGCCGGGGCGTCCTGTTCCACCGCTGGCGGGGGCGCCTGCGGCGGCACCACCAGTTCTGCCGTCTCCGCCGGCGCGGCTGACGCGACAGCCGTGGCAGTCGCTGCCGACCCGTTGGGCTGGTGCGTGGCCGATGGAAGGTCGGCGTGCCCTGGAACCCGATGCGGCGCGCGGAAGCGCAAGAACAGCGCGCCAGCGATGACGATGAACATCAGCATCGGGAACGCGAAGGTCAGGTTGTACCCATGCGGGGTGTTGTCGGGTTGGACCGCCGCCAGTAGCGCTGCGTGCACTCCTGCCTCCTCTGTGCCCGATGTAGATCAGTGCCCGATGTAGATCAGTACATGATGTCGATCAGTGCACGATGTAGAACAGCACATACAAGACGACCGCCGCCACCGCCATAAAGTTCCAGAACAGCGTGAACGCGCTCAGCGAAGCCTGGAATCGCTGCACGTTCGTCGCCTCGTCGAACGTCGGCGGCTGCTCCACGAACGAGATCTGCGGGATCTGCCTGGCCCGCATCACCATGATCTCCAGCCACACCATGGTGCCGAGCACCAGCACGGCGAAGACCGGCGACGTCCCTACGAAGACGCTGGCGAAGCCGCTACCGCCGGGCTGGAACGGCAGCGCGGTGAGCTGCCAGATCTGCACCCCGACGGCCGCCAGGCCAAGGACGAGCGCCACGAGGGCCGCGGCGGACCAGGCGCTCTTGCGCCCCGCCTTGATCTGCGTGAGCCCGATCGACTGCACGATCGCGCTCACCACGATCAAGGCCATGATCGTGGTGCCCACGGCGATGCTCGGCTTCGTCGCGAACTGTCCACTCGGGTACCAGAGGCCATGGGAGTTCAGCGACCTCAGGTAGAAGAAGGCGAATACAAAGGCACCGAGGCCGGACGCCACGGATCCGATCATGAGCCGGGAGCCTGTCCACGTCGCGTTCAGCGCCGCCTCGTGGTAGAAGGCTTCCTCTTCCTGCTCGGCGGTCATGCCGACCGGGCTGCCGGCCATCTCAGCCATCACGCCTCCGCTTCTACGGAATGGGCCCCGGAGAAGGCCGCGGTCAGCACCCCGGCTGGCGGGTTCAGGTCGGCCACCGGCGGGCTGTCCTTGACGCCGTACTCGTAAGGACCGGATAGCACGACTGGGACGTGCTCGAAGTTGTGCACCGGAGGCGGCGATGGCACCTGCCACTCGAGCCCGCGCGAGTTCCAGATGTTACCTTCGGCGGGTTCCCTGACGACGACCGTGGACCAGACGAAGTTGATCACGAAGATCAGGATCGAGCCGCCGAGTACGTAGGCCGAGATCGACACCCAGTCGTTCAGGGTCTGCAGGTTGAGCTGGTACTCGAACACGCGGCGGGGCTGGCCGAGCAGCCCGGCAGCGAACAGCGGCGCGAAGGTCGAGTTGAACGCGACGAACATCAGCCAGAAATGGATCTTGCCGAGCGTGTCGTTCAGCTTGATGCCCATGAGCTTGGGCAGCCAGTAGTAGCAGCCCGCCATGAACGCGAAGATCAGGCCGCCCATGATCGTGTAGTGGAAGTGCGCCATCACGAAGAAGCTGCCGTGCTCGGTGGTGTCGGCAGGCACGTCAGAGACGAACACCCCGGATAGGCCGCCGATCAGGAAGTTGAAGAAGAACGCCAGGCAGAACAGCATCGGCACGGTATATCGGATCTTGGCTTTCCACAACGTGCCCATGCCGACGAGGAAGATGAACCCGGTCGGGACCGAGATCAGCTCGGTGGTGAGCATGAACAGCGGCCGCTGGTCCGGGTTGATCCCGCTGTCGAACAGGTGGTGCTGCCAGACGAAGAAGCTGAGCAGCGTCACGCCGATGATGCCGGCCGCGGCGATCTTGTAGGCGAACAACGGCTTGCGGCAGAACACCGGTAGCAACTCGAGCACGATGCCAAAGCCAGGCAGCGCCAGGATGTAGACCTCGGGATGCCCGAAGAACCAGAACAAGTCCTGGTAAAGGTAGGAGCTGCCGCCAAGCTGGTCTTCGAAGAACGCGGTCTGTATCGTGCGGTCCGTCAGCGTCATGTACATGCCGCCGATCAGGATCGGCGCGGCGAGCACCATCATGACCGCGGTGCCGAGCAGGCCCCAGATGAACATCGGGAGCCGGCTCCACCGCATGCCTGGCGCCCGGTAGCAGATCACGGTGACCAGCATGTTGAACCCCGCCAGGATCAGCGAGATGCCCATCAGGCCGAACGCGAACAGCGGCGCGTCGACGCCCGAGGTGTCCTGGACCGACAGCGGGGCGTAGAGCGTCCAGCCGGTATGGAACCCGCCGAGCGGGATCGCGGACAGCAGGATCAGGTACGCGGGGACCGTCAGCCAGAACGACACGGCCTCGAGCCGCGGGAAGGCCACGCGCTTAGACCCGATCATGATCGGGACCAGGTAGTTGCCGAATGGCCCGAGTATCACCGAGGTCATCAGCATCATCATCATGATGCCGTGCTCGCCCACGACCTCCAGGTAGGTGCTCGAGCTGAAGATGTGGTGCACCGGGGACAGCAATTCGGTCCTGATCGCCATCGCGAACAACCCGGCCGTGCAGAAATAGATGAGCATGCCGATCAGGTACTGGATGCCGACCACCTTGTGGTCGAGCGTGAACCTGAAGTACCTGGACAGGCTCGTCGTATCGCCGTCCTCGCCCGCTACCGGCCGGCCTGCCACCATGCGCGCCAGGTCGTTGAAGATCCCGAGGCCGATGAGCCAGCCGAGGACAAGGAAGATGTAGCCGAGCACGATCGCCGTGTCGTTGTCGTCAGCCACCGTAACGTTCGGGTACCCCGAGGCGATGAGGTTGCCAAGCCAGTGCCCGAAGGCGTAGCCGAGCACGGCGCCCACCACGGCCGTGTGCATCCCCGGGCGTGCCCACCACGCGCGTCCCGTCTTGCCACTGGCGGGCTCTCCGCCGCCTGGCAGCTGGGCCTTGCCCGGTTCTGTCTCGATGGCCATCAGGTCACCCCTTTGATGTCGGCGGACGACGGCTCGCGCACGTTCCCTGCATACTCATGTCGGGCGTCCTCATGGCTGGGACGGGTCTTGCGGCGGGTAATAGCCACCACCCGCGCTGGTCAGGCCGAGCTTGATCATCACTGGGCCGAGGCACCTGGTGATGATCGTCGGGTCGTAGGTGGTGGCGTACGGCGCGCAGTTATTGAGGATCTTGGTAACGCTCGCGAGCTGGATCTTGGTCGATGCCACCCAGCTCATGAAGTTGCTCAACGTCACCACGTGGCCGTAGTCGAACATCGCGCCGTGCCAGAGCCCGCATAGCTCGGCGCAGCGGACGGTCACGGTGCCGAGCTGGTCCGGCTTGGTGTAGGCGATGTTGTTCACGCCCGGGTTCGCGTCGGCCTTCACGCCGAGCTGATAAGCCCAGAAGCTGTGGATCACGTCAAGCGAGGTGACGTTGAATTGCACCCACTGGTTGATCGGCACCACGAGATCGGCCGTCTCGAAGCCGCCGAGCTGCGGGTAGCGGTAGGTGAACTTCCACTGCTGCGCGATGACCTGCACCTGGAGGATCTGGCCGGGTTGCCAGGACGTGACGGACGTGGTCGCGTCCGGCGTGAAGATCGGCGCCGGCCCCTCGCCTGCCCCCGTCCCTGCCCCGGAGAACAGGGCTACGGTGCCGTAGACAGCGAGGGCGAGCACCACGACGGTGGTGCCGACGATCCAGATGGTCTGCACCCCACGGTGGCCCTGCAGCGGCGGACCGTCCTCGTCGTCGCCTGGCCGATGCCGCCACACGGTCATCGCGTAGATGAAGTAAGTGACCACGCCGACGAGCACCGGGGCGGCCATCACGCTCATCAGCTTGATGGCAGACTGCTGCTCCCGCGCCGAGGAGGACATGGTGCCCGGTGGCAGGTGCGGGCCGAGCACGAACCAGAGCAGCAGGTCGCCCACCACGGACAGGATGATCCAGACGACGAAGATCCGCAGGCCGTGGTTGGGCTCGCCATGGCCCGGTGCCTGCTCCGGGGCCTGCGACTCCTCGGCCATCAGGACGCCACCTCCATCTCGCCGGTCATGTAGCCGATCGTCTGCATAGGCCCGCCGTAACCATCCAGGTAGCCACCGCCGCACGGGATGCGGCACTGCCAGAAGTACGAGCCCGGAGTCGTTGGGCTCATGAAGCTGAACTGCACCACCTGGTGCGCGCCGTTATCTGGCGCGTTCGCGGGCGCGCTCGGGTTGCACGGCGAGGTGCCGCACAACTCGTTGTTGTTCTCCTTGAAGGTCATCGGAGACGCGATCGGCACGTTCAGGCCGATGCCGGGGATTGAGAACGTGTGCGCGACCGAGCAAGTCGACCAGGAGTTCAGGACGGACACGGGCTTGCCGTTCAAGTACTCCACGTTGCCGATAGTGCCAGTGACCTTGCCCCAGAACGGGTTGCGCAGCGGCGTGCAGCCGTCATAGCCGTACACCGTCACTTCGATCTTGCTCCCGGCAGGCACCTTGAACAAAGTGGTGTGCACCCACTGGTGGGTGGTCGGATCCTGGATGAAGTAGGAGACCCAGTCCGGCTTGTTGGTGACCGTGGTCTGCGGGTCCTCTTGCAGCGTGACGTGGACCACCTGGCCGGTGTTCGGCGTCACCCCGGCCCCGAAGTCAATCGTCGGGGGGGTAGCCAGCAGGTAGTGGATCACGACGAAGATCACGCCACCGACCACGGCGAGGAACGCGACGAGCAGGGTTCCCACCCGAACCGGGAGGGACATCTGTCACCACCTCGCTTCTTCGCGCGCCTCGCGCACGACTTCGGCCCGGCGCGCCCAAGCCCGGACGGACTCGAGGCGGCACCGGAAAGCAATCGACTGCACTGATAGTGCTGGCGGAGCAAACTGGCCGCAATAGATCGATGATCGGATGACGAAACTGTCATCATTGATCACGGCCGCGGACCCGGCTAGTCACGCGAATCCGCAGGCAGGAGCCTCACCAGAGACCCAGGGACGGCCCGGAAGGATCTTGAAGCCTTGACGTGAACGACGCTTCAGGAGTAGAACGCCACAAGGGGGACGTGCCTGCACGACGCTGCGGTCCGGTCCGCCGTGCCCGCCGCCCAGACGCGCAGGTCGTCACGGGGGGACTGACCGGGATCCGGGGACTGAGCAGGGGCGCGATGACTGCGGTACGCGATCACCACCAGCCGCACTCAAGCGCGGTCGGGTGGCCTGGCGCGGGCATCGCGGACGCCGGGTCGGCGCGGATCCTGCTCATCGATGACGAACCGCAGATCATCGGGTTCGTGAGCAGGGCGCTGCAGCGGGCCGGCTACCACGTCGACGCGGCAGCCGACGGGGCCGACGGCGTGAAGCGCGCCATCAGCACCGGCTACGACCTGGTGATCCTCGACCTGATCATGCCCGGCCTGGACGGCAAGGCGGTGCTCGCGGCGATCCGGCATGCCCTGCCGCATCAGGCCGTCCTCGTGCTCTCCTGCAACGCCGACGTCAGCACGAAGGTGGAGTGCCTCGACCTCGGCGCGCAAGATTACCTGACGAAGCCGTTCTCCCTGGACGAGCTGCTCGCGCGGGTCAACGCGCGGGTGCGCGAGGAGTCCAGGCACAGCGAGGTCAGCCACCTGGGCCAGCTCACCCTCGACGCGAGCCGTCTGGTGGCCGACAGCGGCGACGGGCCGGTCGCGCTGACCAGGCTTGAGTTCCTCTGCCTGCGCGCGCTGGTGGAGCGCGGCGGCGAGTCGGTGCCAAAGACCGTGCTGCTCGCGTGCATGTGGGGGATCGACTTCGATCCCGGCTCCAACCTCGTTGACGTCTGCATCAGGCGGCTACGCGCCAAGCTGGGATTCGGGCTGATAGAGACGGTGCGCGGTGAAGGTTACCGGCTCGCCTGCTGACGTACGCGGCCGACGCAATAGCCTGGGACGTGCCCTGACTGAGCGGGCTGAGGAGCGGTGTGCGCGACGAAGGAAGGCGGTGCCCTCAGGGGCGCCCGGAGGCGAGCGGGAGGCACAGTGAAGCTCCGGCTACCTAGCCGCCTGCGGCCGAGCACGCTGATCGCTGGCCTCGCCGGCCTGCTGATCGTCGTCATCGCCGCCCTGCTGATCAGCGGCAACCTGGGTGGCACCACGGCACCGGTGCGGGCCAAGCCCTTCACGCTGGCCGCGCTGGGCGAGGCGGGCAAGCAGGTGTCGCTGGCGACGTACGCCGGGCGCCCGGTCGTGCTGAACTTCTTCGCCTCCTGGTGCGGGCCTTGTCAGAAGGAGACGCCACTGCTCGCCAGGTTCTACCGATCCCACCACGGCAAGGTGCTCGTGATCGGCATCGACGCGTTCGACCGTCTCGGCGCTGCGACCAGCTTCGTGCGCGCACGAGGGGTCACCTACCCGGTCGCCTTCGACCAGTCGGCCTCGGTAACCCTCTCCTACGGCATCACCCAGCTGCCGCAGACCTTGTTCCTCAATAGCGAGCACCAGATTGTCAGGCACGTCTTCGGCGCGCTGACCATGGCCGAGCTGAACTCATGGGCCGCCAGCATCTCCGGCGGGAGCGGAGCGTTATATGCAGCCCACGACCAATGAGCCACCGCACATCCCGCTCCGCGCGGCGGGCTGGCCAAGCCGCCGCGCGCCACGCTGGGCGATCGTGGCCGGCGTGGTGCTCGTGGCCTGCGGCGTGGCCGTGGGGCTCTCGCACCGGCCGACGAAGGCCGAGCGCGGTACCGATCTGCGCAGCTTCCTGGCGATCCTGAACTCCGACATCGAGTCGTGCTCAGGCGGCGTTCGTGAGTCGCTGTACGTGCTGCACGCGATCGACTCGGGATCCAGCCATGACGTCAGTGTCGCGCTCAACGTCGCCGAGGTGGCCTCGGCCAACTGCGAGCCCGCCAACAACGAGCTCGTCGATGACCTGGGTACCGAGGCTCCCCCCGAGTCGCTGAGCAGCTATCACCTGCAGACGGCGGTCACAGACCTGATCAACTGGGCTGCTCCGGACGCGGTGGCGGTACCTGCTGACGTTGCGACCGTGCTCACCGACCGCGGCAAGCCCGCCGAGGCCAATGCACGGCTGACGCTGCAACGCGCGCTACGCAAGCTGGACGCCCAGCGCGCCGAGGTGTACGCGGCGCTCGCCCCCGCTATCAAGGCGCTGTCGCCCCAGTCGTCACCGCCAACCCTGTACGGGTAGCCGGATATCAATGCCACGCGCAAGCAGCCCCGCGATGCCCGGAATGCGCAGCGGGTTGGACGTGACCAACCCGGTGCTCGTGGCGGCGTTCCGCAGCGCCCTGCTGCACCAGGGCCTGGTCGCGCTGCTGATCCTCGCGACCGTGGCGGTGGCCTGGGCGAGCGTGCGGGAGCTCTTCCCAACCCTGAAGGCGCCCGCAGGCGAGCGGGAAGGAGGGGCGCCCGCAGGCGAGCGGGAAGGAGGGGAGCGGGAAGAGCCAGCGCGCAGGCTGGTGCGCTATGGCTTCGGCCTGCTGTGGATCTTTGACGGCCTGCTGCAGGCCCAGCCCGCGATGCCGGCCGGCCTGCCTGGCAAGGTCATCGCGCCTGCCGCGGCAACCTCCCCGGCCTGGGTGCAGCACCTGCTCAACTGGGCGTGGACGGCCTGGTCGTTCCACCCGATCGAGGCGGCTACAGCGACCGTCTGGATCCAGGTCGGCATCGGCACCTGGCTGCTCGCCGCCGAGCGGGGCACGATCTCGAGGCTGGCCGGCCTGGTCAGCGTCGGCTGGGGGCTAGTGGTCTGGGTGTTCGGCGAGGCATTCGGCGGCGTGTTCGCGCCTGGCCTCTCCCTGCTGTTCGGCGCGCCTGGCGCGGCCTTGCTCTACGTCGTGGCCGGCGCGCTGCTGGCCCTGCCGGAACGGTTCTGGCGCTCGGCCGCGCTCGGCAAGCTCCTGTTGTCCGGGCTCGGGCTGTTCTTCGTCGGCATGGCCGTGCTCCAGGCCTGGCCCGGTCGCGGCTTCTGGCAAGGCGCGAGCCACGGCAAGCCAGGCTCCCTGGTCGCCAAGGTCGGCTCGATCTCCGCCACACCGCAACCAGCCCCGCTCGCCCGCCTGATCGCCGGCTTCGCGTCGTTCGCGGCGGGCCATGGCTTCTTGGTCAACACGGTGGCAGTAATCGCCCTCGCGGCGATCGGCATCGGCCTGCTCGGCGGAGGGTTGCGCGGCTGGTTGCGCCGGCTGCTGCTGCCGGCCGTCATCCTCGCGACGGTTGCGTGCCTTGCCATCTGGGTCCTGGTGCAAGACCTCGGCTTCCTCGGCGGGCTCGGCACCGACCCGAACAGCATGATCCCCCTGCTCTTGCTTGTCCTGGCCGGCTACCTCGGCGTGCGGCGGGTCGCGCAGCCCGCCGAGCAGGAGGTCGCGCCAGCTCTGGCAACCGTGCAAGCTCCGGCCACCGATCCGGCCCTCGCCAGGCGCCGGCCGGCGTCGATCAGGCCCAAGGGGCTGGCCCGCGGCTTCGTTTCAGCCCGCGCGTCTGGCCTGGTCGCGGCGTGGGGCGCGTTCCTGGTCCTGTTCGGCGCTGGCCCGATGGCGATGGCGCAGGCGAACCCGGTCGCCGACCCGATCATCGCCCAGGCCATCGGCGGCTCGAGCGCACCGCTCTACCTCCGCGCGCCGCCCTTCACGCTGACCGACCAGTACGGCCGGCCGGTGTCGCTGGCCAGCCTGCGCGGCAAGGTGGTGCTGCTCACGTTCCTCGACCCGGTCTGCTACACCGACTGCCCGGTGATCGCTGAGGAAGTGCATGCCGCCGACCAGATGCTCGGATCCGATGCCTCCGCCGTCGAGATGGTCGCGATCGCGGCGAACCCCGTGCGGTACGCGCTGCGTTATGTCCGGGCCTTTGACCGCGAACACGACATGACCGGCCTGCGTAACTACGTGTACCTGACCGGGCCACTGGCCCAGCTACGCAAGGCCTGGGCGGACTACGGCATGACCGTGCTGCCTGGCCGCAGCATGGCCATTCACAGCGACCTGGCCTTCGTCATCGACTCCCGCGGTTTCGTCCGCACCGAGATCGACGACAACCCGGGACCAGGCACGGCCGCGGCAAGGTCCTCCTTCGCCGCGATGTTCACCCAGGACGTCGAGCAGACGCTCGCCGACGGCCACTCTCCACCTCGCTGACCGGGAGGCCAGGTTGCGCTATCTCACCCAGGGCTGGTCGTTGGACCCGTTCGCGATCGTGGTTGTCGTCTTGGTGATCTGGCATGAGGTGGGCCTGGCCAGGCTGACCCGCGGGCCGGGCGCCGAACGGGCCAGGCAGCTCCGGCTGCGGTCGATCTGGTTCTATGCCGGGTTGGCGATGCTGCTCATCGCCGTCGAGTCGCCGATCGAATACTGGTCCGGTCAGTACTTCTTCGTCCACATGATCGAGCATCTGCTGGTCATGTTCGGGGCGCCCGTGCTCGTGGTGGCCGGAGCGCCGTGGCAGCCGTTGCGCTACGGGCTGCCCGGCTGGCGGGACAGGGAGGCGGCCGGGCAGGTCATGACCGGCGACCGGGCGCGACCGCTGCGCGCGATCGGCGGCTTCTTCCGCAAGCCGTGGGTCGCGGTGATCCTCTTCAACCTCGTCATGGTGCTCTGGCACCTGCCCGCGATGTTCGACTTCGCGGCGCGCAGCCAGGCCGTGCACATCTGGCTGATGGACGGCAGCTTCTTCGTCGCCGGGACGCTGTTCTGGCTCCAGTTCATCCCATCGCAGCCACTGCGGATCACGATGAGCCGGCCAGCGCAGATGGTCGCGCTGTTGCTCACGAACGTGCAGATGTGGATCTTGGCGATGTCGATGAGCATCCTGGCCACAGGGTCGTGGTATTCGGTGTACAACCACGTTCCAGGGGTGACGCTGGCCCCGTTCGCCGACCAGCAGATCGGCGCGGGGATCTTGTGGATCTGCGGCGACTTCTGGGCCGTACCCACCATGGTCTATGTCGTCCGGCGCCTGATCGCCGAGGACGGGGACGTGGGAACGGCTGTCGACAAGATCCTCGGCCGCGGCTCGTCCCGCCGTTACCAGTGGGTGGGCCGGAACTAGGGCGCCTGTCCAGCCGCCAGCCGCGCCTAGCCCAGGCCCCGCGTCACCTGCTCTTAACCGCTTGTGTACGCAGTCTTCGCGTGTCGGTCCACGTTCGCGCAGCTGAGGTTGGGCATCATGTGATCAAGGGCCCCTCCAGGTATGAGCTGGAGGGGCTGGTCTTCCCCGCTCGCCTACGGGCGCCCTTTAGGGCGCCGCCTTCCTTCGTCGCAAACTTCGCTCCTCAGTCCAGGCGGCGCCGGCGCCCTACGGCTCGCTCGCGCGCTCTCGCCTCCGGCTTCGCCTTCGGCTCGCTCGCGCAGGGTTTCCCGCTCGCCTACGGGCGCCTGCGCTACCCGGCTCAGGACCAGGTCACTGGGATGCCGTGTGGTGGTGCGGTGCCTAGCCTGCGACTGGCGCCGCCTGGCCAGGTAACCAGCTCGACCGGGGTGTCGGCGGTGCCCTTGATGAACTCAAGGCTGACGTGGGCGAACCTTGCCTTGGCTGTCGCTGCCGCCGCGAGGGCAGCGACCCCGGCGTCGACCGCGACGGCCTGCTCAGCGTCCAGGTACTGGTGCATGATCGAGTGCCAGAGCACGGTCCAGCAACCGGGCTCGAGGCCGGCCCGCGCAACGGTGGCCGAGGCCGGCTCTGCCCGCAGCTCGGCCGGGATCCTCGCGGCCAGCTCGATCGCTCCGCGCAGGCGGCGCAGCCGTTCGGCCTGATCGGGCCAGACATACGCGGTGAGCCTTAGCTCGCCGTCCGCGCTGAGCGGGTCGATCGGCGTGAGGTCTCCGCCCGTCCGCGCGACCACGTCGATCCAGCGGACCGGCGGAGCCTGGCCGAGCCAGCCGCCGGCCATCTGGACGGGGGATGACTCGTCGCCGTAGGCGACGCCGGGGCCAGATATGCGGAACAGGTCGGCGCGCAGGTTCAGGCCGGCGCTGGCGCCGATCTCCACCAGCCGGACCGGGAGATCAGCCTCGGCGACGATGTGGCACAGCGCACCCACGAGCGCGGCGCCCCTGCCGACCTCGTTGGTCTGAGGCGGCCGTTCCAGCCAGGCCCTGACCCACTCCACCTGGTCGGCAAGCGCTCGCCGCATGGCTGGCCAGGCGAGCTCGGCGCCAGGTCCGGCGTCAGCGGATCCCCCTGCCGACGGGTAGAACGCAGCCAGTTCACCGGCTCGCCCGGTCAGGACCAGCGCGTGCACCCCGCCGAGCATCCGCAGCGCCAGCGCGCTGCGGCCAGGGTCGGAAAGGTGGCCTTCGAGCACGGCGGCGGTCGGGCCGCCAGCCAGCAGGTCGTCGGCAGCGTGCCGCAGGAGCCCGGCGTACAACGGGCTGGCAAGCGCCGCGCAGGCTTCGGCCTGCCTGACGAGCAGCCCGGCCGTCCGCTCCGTCGGCGTCTGCGCGGTGCCGGTCCCGGGGGGACGACCCCCCGGGCCCCCCGCGGCAGTGCTGGCCCCGGGGGAACGACCCCCGGTACCCCCAGCGTTCGCGCCGCTTGTGACCTGTTGTGCTCGCATTAGCCCATTGTGCCGGTTGGTCAATAGGCTGCAGTAATGACCGCACCACCGCCGCGCGCCATGAACCAGATCGAGGCGCTGAGGCGCAGGCCCATCGCGGCGACCGAGAAGGGGTTCGGCTGCTTTGGCGCCGACCAGGCGATCAGCGCCGCCGCACTGGCCGAGCAGCGGCCGCACGCGTTTGGCTCCGCGTTCACGATGCCGCTGCTCATCCTGCGGGACTCCGCCCTTACGCACAACGCCACGGCCATGGCTGACTGGTGCGCGACCGCCGGGGTGCTTCTGGCGCCGCACGGGAAGACCACGATGGCGCCGCAGCTCTTCGCCCGCCAGCTCGCCGCGGGGGCCTGGGGCATCACCGCGGCGACCATCAGCCAGGTGCAGGTCTACCGCGCCTTCGGCATCGGCAAGATCCTGATCGCCAACGAGCTGACCGACGGAGCGGGGATCGCCTGGCTGGCGGCCGAGATGGCGGCCGACCCGGACTGGGAGTGCTACGCCTACGCCGATAGCGTCGCGGGCGTCGAACTTGCCGACCGCGCCCTGCACGAGGGCGGTGCCGCCCGGCCGCTGCCGGTCCTGATCGAGCTGGGGTTCCCCGGCGGGCGGACAGGTTGCCGCACGGTCGCCGGGGCACTGGAGGTCGCCGCCGCGGTCCGGCGATCCCGCTGGCTCGAGCTCGCCGGGGCCGCCGGGTTCGAGGGCGGGATCGGCGCGGCGGCGAGTGACGCGACGCTCGAGGCGGTGGCTGCGTATTGCCGTCAGCTCCGCGCGCTCGGCGAGGCGCTGGCTGGACCGATCATCAGCGCCGGCGGCAGCGCCTATTTCGACGTCGTCGCGCGCGAGCTGACCACCGCGCTGGCCACGCCCGGGCCGGCGGTCATCCTGCGCGGTGGCTGCTACCTGACCCACGATCACGGCACGTACGCGGCCAACGGCCCGGATGCCAGGCACGGCGGGCCTGGCCTCATCCCGGCCATGGAGCTGTGGGCACCCGTGCTATCGCGCCCGGAGCCGGGACTGGCCATAGCCTGCGCCGGGCGCCGCGATGCCGCCATCGACCAGGGACTGCCGGTTCCGCTGCGGGCGCGCCGGCCAGACGGCGAGGAACGTGCCGCCGATCAGCTGACGGTGACGCGGCTAGATGATCAGCACGCATACATCAGCGTTCCTGGCGACTTCGAGCTCGCTCCCGGCGACCTCGTCTGCCTCGGTATCTCGCATCCGTGCACCACGTTCGACAAGTGGCGGGTGATTCCCGTCGTCGACGACGACTACCGGGTCATCGACGCCGTGCACACCTTCTTCTAGCCGGGCCCGCTAGGCCTTGCCGACGCCGCCCCTGCCTGTCAGCCGACGGTGACCGTGGGCTCGTGGCGCACGGGAAAGCCGACCGAACTGGCGATGAAGCATTTGGCGTGCGCCGATTCGTGCAGCTTAATCGCGGCGTCAACCATGTCGGGCGAGGCGACGACGACCTGCGGTCGCAGCACGACCTCGGTGAACCGGCCGCCGCCATCGGCGGTCTGCGACATCGTGCCGTGCGCGTGGTCGGCGTAGCCGGTCACGATGACGCCCGCGTCCGTGCACACGTGCAGGTAGGACAGCATGTGGCACTGCGCCAGGGCAGCGGTGAGCAGTTGCTCTGGGTTCCAGCGGTGGCTATCACCACGAAACGCCGGGTCAGAGCTCCCCATGATCGGCTGTGGCCCGTCGGCGACCACGTCGTGCGCGCGAGCGTAGTCGCGGTATCCGCTGGTGCCCGTGCCTGTGTTGCCGGTCCAGGTGATCGTGACGTCGTAGCTGTGCGTAAGGCTCATGCGCACATTCTGCAATGCCCGGCCGCCCATGGGAAAAGGGGTCCAGCCCCGGTACCCGGGACCGAACCCCCTCCTCTCCCCTGCGCCAACGTATGAGTGAGCGGACAGGGCCAGCTATCCCCAAACTCGGGGATGCGTCACCGCCGACGGTGACCCTACAATGCGCTATCACCCGTTTTGCGGCAAAGCGAGCCGAACGGGGCAAAGTCCAGGTCGCCAGGCGGCCGGGGCATGGATACGACCGGACATGGGCGCGTGGTCGCACCCTGGATGAGCAGGCGGCTGGGATGAGCCCAGGCTTAGGATCGGTGGATGATCGCGCCCGCGACGGGCGCGGATGGGATCGGTGGATGACCACGCCCGCCACGGGCGCGTGCCTGGGGTCGGCGCGCGGCCGGGATGAGCATGTGGTGGCCTTCGGAATGGGCACGTGGTGGTTCGGGATGGGCACGTGAAGGGGTTGGAATCGAGCCAGGCCGCGGTCCACGTCACGACGCCATCCGGACGAGTGATCGCGATCGCCGATGGAGCGCGTCTCGTGTTCGGCCGGGGACCAGACGCGGATCTGATCGTTGAGGCCGACCGTGGCCTGTCGCGCCGGGCTGGCGCCATCACCGCGATCGCGGGCGGCGCCCTGGTGGCGAACATCAGTTGCACGCACGCGCTCTACGCCGAGGGCGACGGCTTCCGGATCAGGCTGCCGCGCATGGATCAGCCTGGCGAGCCGTCCGGCGGCTGGTTCGTGCGCAGCGGGGCGGCGCTCGTGGGCTCACGTGCGATGCTCGACGGGGGTCAGTGGCTGCGCATCGTGATCGCCGATGCGGCGGACTCACCTGATGCGGATTCCACCGAGCCGACTGGCGCCTGGGCAGGCGGTGATGCCACCGTGCTGCCGCTCTACCTGGACCCCAATACCAAGCTGTTCCTGGTGGCGCTGATCTGGTGCCGGCCATGGCTAATAGACGCGGCGCGGAGCACCCCCCTGCCCCGGACCCCCGAGATCGCCCGCGCCGCGCTCGAGATCACCGACGCACATCACGAGATCGCGTGCTTCGACGAAGATCCGGCCTTTCGCGACCGCCTGTCCGCGCGGGTCGGCGAGCACCTGAAAGTGCTGCGGCGCAAGATCGTCGAACGCGGCCTCGTCCGCCCGGGAACCAGGTTGTCCGACGAGGTCGTGGTGGGAGCGCTGATCGAGCACGGGACCATATCGCCGGGCGACCTAGACCGCCTGACCGACCCGGCGTGGTGCTCGCGCCAGGAGGACCTGTGGTGGACGTAGCCGAAAGCGGTCAGGCCTAGGCCTGGTGGACGTGCAGGAAAAGGACCACCGTGGGACCCCCAGGGGCGGACACCAAGAGCTGGTAGACGCCGGCCACCGACAGCTGACCATGGAAAAAGCTGTGCGGCCCGTTGAGCACGAAGGTGAAATTGCCGCCACGGTTGATGCGCGGGTGCCCGGGTGCGGTGGCCACGTCCTCCACTGACACCGTCACGGACCGGCCAGGCGGCCATTGCCGGCCGTGCAAAGTGAACACTGTGTAGTGGTGGCGGCTGTTAAACCGCCGGCTGATCGTGAGTAGCGGTTTCGGCGCACCCGGTGGCCCGCATGGTGGCGGGCCAGAGCTGGGTGGCGGGCCAGAGCTGGGTGGCGGACCACTGCCGGGTCCAGGGCTACTGCCGGGCAGCGGACACGGCGGAGTACTGTGCGTGCCCTTGCCCGGCTGGTGGCTATGGCCGGACGACCTGTGTACACCGACCCCCGACTTGCCAGCGGTGGCAGAACGGCCCGACAGGTAGGTGCCGATTGCGGCGCCGCCCGCGGTCAGGACCATGACCGCCACCGCCGCGCCGAGCAAGACCGGCAGGCGAGGCCGCGCCGCGTGGCCCGAGCCGGGCGAACCAGGCGAACCAGGCCGAGGCGAGCCGGAGCGAGCCCGTCGCGACACTGGCCCTTGTGGCGGCGCCTGTGCCGCAGCGGCCTCATAGTCCGAGCCAGGCTGCCCATAATCCGAGCCAGGCTGGCCGCCGGCCGGGCCGAGCGCCGCGCCGGCGAGCCCGAACGCGGGGCCGGCCCCACCTGGCGCCCCGGCGGACGAACTAGGCGCCGACTGCGAGTCGAACGTCTGCTCCACCCCGTCCGCAGCGGTGGCCGGCGGGTCCGCCCCGCGCTGGCCACGGCGGTAGTCGGCGATCAGGTTCACGACGGGCCGAGGCAGCACCTGCGGCCCGAGCTCACCCGCATCGGTCCCGCCGCCGAGCTCGCGCGCGAACTGGGCGAGGATCGCCGCCGACGTCGGCCGCTCGCGCGGATCGCGACTCAAGCACGCGGTCACTACGCCGGCCAGTTCGCCGGGCAGCTCGGTCAGGTCGGGCGGCTCGGTCGCCAGCCGGGTGAGTACGTCGGTCACCGCCTCGCCCCGGTACGGGCCGTGACCGGTCGCGGCGAAGAGCATCGTCGCGCCGAGGGAGTAGATGTCGCTGGCCGTGCTCACCTGCCGGCTGTCCCTGGCTTGCTCGGGCGCCATGTAGGCGGGCGTTCCCACCGCGCTGTTCGCCGCGGTGAGATGGATCCGGCCGGTGGCCCTGGCCAGGCCGAAGTCGATCACGCGCGGTCCGTCGAGCGACACGAGCACGTTCGACGGCTTCAGGTCCCTGTGCACGAGCCCGGCCGCGTGGATCGATTCAAGCGCCTCGGCGCAACCCGCGCCGAGCCAGCGCACCGCAGCAACGGGTAGCGGCCCGCACTCGTGCACCACGGCGCTGAGCGCCGGGGCGGGCACGTAGACCGTGGCCAGCCACGGCCTGGCCGCGTCCGGGTCGGCCGCGATGACCGCCGCGGTGAACGCCCCGCTGACCCGGCGCGCCGCCGCTACCTCGGTGGCGAAGCGCTCGCGAAAGTCCTGTTCCTCAGCCAGCTCAGGCTTGATCGTCTTCACGGCCACCAGGCGGCCGGCGGCCGAGCGGCCGAGGAAGACCTCGCCCATCGCGCCGACCCCGAGCCGACCGACTATGGTATAGCCGCCTATCCGCTCAGGGTCCGACCTATGCGACGGTTCAATAAGATCAAGATCCGGCACAATTGAACCCTCCAGCATCCGACATACTGGGAAACGAGCTTACGCGTTATTGCCTGCTCGCACCCGCATCCGGCGGGCTAATGGCCTGGCGGATCCCGGCGATACCGCCGTCATGCTCACCGGTTGCCGGCGGATCAGCCGGCCGAACCTGTCACGATCACGGTGGCTAGCCCGCGCTCGCGTCGGGGCATCGCCCTCGCGTCGTCACGCCGCGCCTGCGCGCCGCGCCCGCAGCGCCTCGACCAGCGCGGGAACGACCTGATGCAGGTCGCCGATCACGGCATAGTCGGCCTTGGCGACGATGGGGGCGCCGGGGTCGGTGTTGATCGCCACGATGGTCTTGGCTCCCTGGCAACCAGCCATGTGCTGGATCGCCCCGCTGATACCGCAGGCCAGGTACAGCTCAGGGCTGATCTTGGTGCCGGTCTGGCCGACCTGCTGGCGGTGCGGCCGCCAGCCCTCGCTGGTCACCACCCTGGACACGCCAACGGCCGCGCCGAGCAGGCCGGCTAGCTCCTCGAGCGCGGCGAACCCATCGGGCCCCCCGACGCCGCGCCCGCCCCCGATCACGACCCGGGCGGTCGCGAGCGACACCCCGGCGCGCTCCCCGGCCGACTCGGCCGCGCGTACGAGCAGGTCGCCAGGCGCCAGTTCGGGCTCGTAGCGCAGCACGCTGACGGCGCCCGATCCCGCTCCGGCGAGGGCGGGGTGGGCGGGAATGGCCTCGGCCGGAACCGGCTCGGCGGGCACGGCGTCGGCCGCCACGGCCAGCAACGCCAGCTGAGCGTCGAGCACGGCCTCCTCGAGCAGGCTCCCTGCCCAGCGCTGCCGGATCAGGCGGCACTCGCCTGGCCCGGTGCGGGTGGCCGAGACCACGTTCGCGGCCATCGGCAGCCCGGTGATCGCGCCGAGGTGAGCGAGCACCTCGTTGCCCCGATCGGTAGCCGCCGCGAGCACGGCGGAAACCGGCGCCGCCGCCACAGCCGGAACGCCTCCAGGCGCGCCAGCCTCGCCCGGCAAGCCAGCAGCCAGGCCGGCCAGCGCCCGCGCCCACGCCAGCGGCGCGTAACCGTCGAGGTCCGGCGACGCCACGGCGAAGGCTTTATCCGCTCCCATTTTCAACAGGTCGCTCTCCGCGATCGACCCCACCTCGCCGAACCAGGCCACCACAAGATCTTCGTTCGCCGACCGGGCGAGCCGGTCGGCCACGGGAAGGGCGCGAGCCGAGGAGTCGATAGCGCCGTCGGCGTCGATCTCGAGCCAGCAGAGCACGGTCATCGCGATCCCGCCCCCGCCCCCTCCGGGCACAACGTGGAGTCCTTACTGTCGTGGGAGCAGCAGCTAGGGCCCCACGTTGTTGTCGGCCAAGCGGATCCACGGCCGGCTGCGCCCGTCATGACAGGACTCCAAGCTCGTCGAGCAGTTGGACCAGCGCAGGCACCGCGTCGGCG
>JASIBM010000288.1 GCA_030045175.1 Streptosporangiaceae bacterium
AGCGACAGGCCGACGCCCGCGGCGTCGGCGGCCATGTGCGCGGCGTCGGCGAGCAGCACGAGCGCGCCGCTGATCCAGGCGCCGATCGCCTCGGCGACGGCCACGCACAGGGTGATCAGCATGACGATGACCAGGGAGCGCCGGTGCTCGCCGGTCAGCGTGAGCCTGGACCCGTGCGCATGTCCGTGCCCGCGGCCGCCAAGCCCGTGCCGGTGCCCGCGCGCTCGGGGCCGTTGCCCGTGCTCGCTCGCGCACTCCGGCCGGCCGGCGCCCTCGGGCCCGCATCCGCCCTGCTGGCCAACGTCGGTCATATGCCGGTGACTTACCCGTTTCCCTGCGTCAACAGCTCGTAGGCCGGATTGATCATGACGACCGCCCGGTCCCGCACCGCCACCTGGCCGACGAGCCTGACCCTGGCCCCTGGATGGAGTCCGGGGATGTGCGAGCGCCCATAGAACATCGCGGTCAGGTGGCCGGTCGAGTCCACGATCTCGCAGGCAAGCACGGTATTGCGCTCCACCGGCCTGATCTCGACGGCGTGCACCCGCCCCTCGACGGTCGCCTTGCCCCGCTTGGGCAGCTCGCCGATGGGCGTGGCGCCGGATGACGGGGCTGGCCGGTTGTAGTCGCCGCTGCCCGCGGCCGGGATCGGCGGGCCGGCCTGGTCCGGCGCCAGCGGAGCCGCCGAGGCAAGCACGGCGGGCTCATCGGCCGTCACGCTCGCCGCCCCAGGCTCGGCCGGCCTCAGCCCCGGCACGGCCTTCGTCGCTGGCCCCTGGCCTGCCAGTCCGGCGGCCTTGCCCGGCTCAGGCGCGGCGCGGGCCGGCTTCTCCCGTTCCCTTGCGATCAGGCTGTCCACCCTGCGGCGCACGTCGAAGGGCACGATGGTGGCCGCGGCGTGCGGTATCTGGCTCACCACGCCCGCGATCTGATCCGCCGTGCGATCGTGCAGCAGCCGTCCGAAGAACGGGCTGTAGCTCCGCCTCGGCAGCACGGCGGTGACGCCGATGCCCGGCAGCAGCGCGTCGGCCTGCACCATCTCGGCGGCGGCTCGCGCCAGGCGACGGTCCGGGCAGTCCACCAGATCGAGCGGCACGCCGGTGTTGGCGCGCAGCCAGTCCTGCAGCAACTGGTCGGCCCTGGCGCTGTCGAGCACGAAGTGCACCGCGCGCAGGCTGGTCGGCCGCAGGCTCCTTGCGTACCTAAGCGCGGCCAGGGTGGCCAGGTCGAAGGCGTCCACGAAGACGAACACGGTCCGCCGCGCGTAGGTGGGCGGAGCCGGTGACTCGCCCGCGGCCTGGCGCCTGGCCTCGATGTGCTCGAGTACCTCGGCCTCCATGCGGTACTGCCGGTTCAGCCTGATCAGCGTGGGCACGCCGATCACGAACAACGCGAGCACCACGTAGGCGCCCTCGGTGAACTTGACGATCGCGAAGATGATGACGACCACGAGCGACGTCACGCCCGCCGAGAAGTTGATCACGAGCTTGTGCTGCCAGCCGCGCTCGCGGGTGCGATGGTGGTAGCGGGCCATGCCAAAGCCGGCCATCGTGAACGCCGTGAACACGCCGATCGCGTAGTACGGCACCAGGTTGTTCACGTTCGACCCGGCGAAGTAGAGCAGCCCGCACGACAGCGCCGCGAGCACGACGATGCCGTTGGAGAACACCAGGCGGTGCCCGCGCTTGGTCAGCCACCTGGGCAAGAACGCGTCCTCGGCCACGAAGTTGGCGAGGAAGGGGAACCCGTTGAAGCTGGTGTTGCCCCCGGTGTAGAGGATCAGCGCGGTCGCCGCCTGGACGAGGGCGAACATCACGCTCCCGAACGTGCTGGGACCGAAGACCAGCCGCGCCTCTTGCGAGATCACGGTCGGCACGCCCGCCTGATAGGGAGTCGCGTGCGTGACGTGGGCCAGCCAGGAGATGCCGGCCACCAGGGTGCCGAGGATCAGGCCCTCGGTGACGAGCACCCGCCGGGCGTTGATGCCCTCGGGCGGCCGGAACGCGCTGACCGCGTTGGACACCGCCTCGATGCCCGTGAGCGACGAGCCGCCGTTCGCGAACGCGCGGAGCAGCACGAACATCAGCCCGAAGCTGATCAGGGTGTCGTGGTTGGCGTGAGCGCCCTGGCCCCACACCTTGGTGCCGTACGTGCTCGCGTGCGCCGCGACGCTCCACAGCGGCAGGCCACCGCCGAAGAACTCCTTGGCCAGGCCCACCACGATCACGATGATCATGACGCCTGCGAACAGGTAGGTCGGCACGGCGAACGAGCGTCCGGCCTCCCGGATGCCGCGCAGGTTGCCGTACAGCATGAGCAGCACGATCGTGATCGAGATCGCGGTTTGCAGGCCGGGGTTGCTCAGCGCGGGGAAGGCCGAGGCGACCGCCGCCGTGCCCGCCGCTACCTGGACGGCCACGGTCACCACATAGTCGATCAGCAGGGCGACGGCAGCGATCTGCGCGACCCTGGGCCCGAAGTTGTCCCTGGCCACCACGTACGAGCCGCCCGCACGGGTGTAAACGGTCACGACCTCGCGGTAGGAGAGCACGACCAGGGCCATGACGAATAGCACGACCCCGGTAAGCGGCAGGATCAGCGCGAACGCGGTGACGGCGAGGCCGCCGCGCAGCAGCTCGATGAGGATTTCCTCGGTGCCGTACGCGGAGGACGAGATGCCGTCGGGGGCGAGCACCCCGAGGGCAAGCGGCTTGGACAGCCGCTCCTCGGACAGCTGCTCGTTCACCAGGGGCGGGCCTAGCAGGCGGCGCTTGACCGCATAGCCAAGGCTCTCGGCGAGGCTGTCCTGGCCGCCGAGTATCCCGGCCTTCTTGCGTGCCCCCACTCTCGCAGTCTCCCTTTCGCGCAGGTCGCTCACTCACACTGCCGAACCAGGCTTTCATACCATCTGCTGGCCTGGTCGGCATCAACCGGTAGTTCGGGACTAGCCGTCACCCAGGGTTCACCACGAAGGTGGCACAGTGAGATACAGGCTGGGTAAGAACGACACCGGCGGAAGAAAGGCTGCGTTGAGATGACGACGACACCGGCGGCCGCGGCGCCGGAGGCGAGCAACGAGCGCGTGCTGCACCTGTCTGAGCTAGTAGGGCGTCCGATCACCGACTCCAAGGGCGAGTCCATCGGACGGCTAGCCGACGTGATTGTCAGGCTGCGCGGGGCCGAGCACCCGCTGGTGATAGGCCTGGTTGCCGGGGTCGGCAGCCGCGAGGTCTTCGTGCCGCTCGAGCAGGTGAGCGGGTTCGACGGCCAGGTGCTCAAGCTCACAAGCGCCAGGCTCGACCTGCGCAGGTTCGAACGGCGCGAGGGGGAGGTCCTGCTTCGTTCCGACATGCTCGGGCACCGGCTGATCGACGTGCCGAGCGCGCACCTGATCAAGGCGGCCGACCTCGAGCTGCGGCGGACGGACAGCGAGTGGGTGCTCGCCGGGGTTGACACCCGCCGCAGGCCGCGAGGGCTGGCCAGGCTGCTCGTTCCGACGCAGGTCAGCTGGCGCCAGTTCGAGGACTGGGCCAACTTCGAGCCGCTGATCGGGCACGCGGGCAGCGCGGTGCATCGCCGGCCGTTCGGCCGGATCAGGCGATTCAAGGCGGCTCAGATCGCCGACCTGCTCGAAGAGGCGTCCAAGGCGGAAGAGACCGAGATCCTCGGCGAGGTCCACGCCGATCCCGAGCTCGAGGCGGATGTGTTCGAGGAGCTCGATGAGGACCTGGCCACCCGGCTGCTCGGGGCCAGGACCGACGCCGAGATCGCCGAGGTGCTCTCGCGGATGCGGGCCGACGACGCGGCGGATGCGATCTCTGAGCTGCCGCAGCGGCGCAGGCAGACGGTCATCGACCTGCTCCCGGTCGGCCAGCGGACAAAGGTGCTCACCCTGATGGGGTTCAACCCCACGAGCGCGGGTGGGCTGATGGGGATGGACTTCCTTGCCGTGCCTGCGGATGTCCAGGTGGTGGCGGCGATCGCGGCCGTCAGCGGTTCGCAGAGCTTGCAACCTGAGGCGCTGACCAGCGTGCACGCGCTCGACGAGCACGGTCGGCTGCACGGCGTGGCCAAGCTGGTGACGCTGCTGCAAGCCGACCCCGCGGCCCGCCTCAGCGATGTCTGCGACGACGATCCGGTCCGGATCGGCGCCGACACCGACGTGGTGGACGTGGCCGTGCTGATGAGCGACTACAACCTGATCACGATCCCCGTCGTGGACGACAACCGGACGATGATCGGCCTGATCACGGTCGACGACGTGCTCGAGGTCACGCTGCCGGACGACTGGCGGCGCAGGGAGGCGGCCGAGCCGCCTGACTCGCGCCGCGGCAAGAAGCCGTGACGCAGCCACACGGCAGTGACGATGCTCGCGAGGCCCGGCCGGATCCTGTCCAGGCAGATGGCCGGCCGCCAGAGCGACCTGGTGAACCGGACGCGGCCACCAGGCTGCCGCCCGCCCTCGGCCCAGCTCAGGCTCCAGGCGCTGCCCGCGTGGCAGGCTCAGGCCAGGCATCAGAACCCCCGCGTGGCCCAGGTCCCGCGCACGCGCCGGCTTCCCCGCGCCCGCCCAGCCCGCCCAGTCCCCCGCGCTCGTCAGGTCCCGCGCTCGTACCGGGCCCGGCGGCTCGTCCGGCCCGGCCTGCCGTCTCCCAGCCAACCTTGGCCCAGCCGAGCGCGGTGCTCGACGAGGCTCACCTAGGCGACATCGAGGGCGCGCTCGGCCGGATCAGGCTCGGCGATGAGCTCAGGTCCGGCTGGCGCCGCAGGCTGATCACCTTCCTCGCGATCATCGGCCCCGGGCTGATCGTGATGGTCGGCGACAACGACGCAGGCGGCGTCGCCACCTACGCTCAGGCTGGCCAGAACTACGGCTACAGCATGCTATGGGTGCTCTTGCTGCTCATCCCGGTGCTGATCGTCAACCAGGAGATGGTGGTCAGGCTCGGCGCCGTGACCGGCGTGGGCCACGCCCGGTTGATCAACGAGCGCTTCGGCAGGTTCTGGGGCTGGTTCAGCGTGGGCGACCTGTTCCTGCTGAATTTCCTGACCATCGTCACGGAGTTCATCGGCGTATCCCTGGCGATGAGCTACTTCGGCGTGAGCCCGTACATCTCCGTGCCGATCGCCGCCGCCTTGCTGATCGTCATCACCACGAGCGGCAGCTTCCGGCGTTGGGAACGCGCGATGTTCCTGTTCATCGGGGCCAGCCTGCTGCTCTTTGTTCCGCTGATCTTCGGAGTGCACCCTGCGGTGGGCTCGGTCGCTTATCACTTCGTGGTGCCTGGCGTCCAGGGCGGTGTCAGCTCTGACGCGGTCCTGCTGATCATCGCGATCGTCGGCACGACCGTCGCGCCCTGGCAGCTGTTCTTCCAGCAGTCCAACGTGATCGACAAGCGGATCACCCCCCGCTTCATCCGGTACGAGCGCGCGGACACGCTGCTCGGCTCGTTCGTCGTGGTGCTCGGCGCATCCGTGATCTTGATCGCGACCGTCTACGCGGTCAGCGGGACGAAGCTGGTCGGCAAGTTCTACAGCGCGCTCGGGGTGGCCAACGCGTTCGGCGCCAAGAGCGGCTTCCTCGGGGCGGTCTTCGCGCTCACGCTGCTCGACGCGAGCATCATCGGCGCGGCAGCCGTGACGCTGTCCACCAGCTATGCCTTCGGCGACGTGTTCAACATGAAGCACTCGCTGCACCGCAAGTTCCGCGACGCCAAGGCGTTCTACGCGAGTTACTCGGCGCTCGTCCTGGTCGCCGCCGCGATCGTGCTGCTGCCCGACGCGCCGCTCGGGCTGCTGACGACCGCGGTCCAGGCGCTGGCCGGCGTGCTGCTGCCGAGCGCGAGCGTGTTCTTGCTGCTCTTGTGCAACGATCCCGAGGTGCTCGGGCCGTGGATGAACAAGCGCTGGCTGAACGTCGTGGCCGCGATCATCATCGGGGTCTTGCTGATGCTGTCTGGCACGCTGGTGGTGACCACGCTCTTCTCCGGGCTCAGCTCGGCGGCGGTCGCGATCTGGCTGGCCGTCGCGCTGGTGGCCGGCGCCGGGCTCGCCTTCGGCTGGCTCAAGTTCATCCAGGTCAGGCACGGCACCGTGACGGGCGCCGGCCAGGTCCGAGCGGCTTTCGACGCGATGACCCCGGAGATGCGGATGAACTGGCGGATGCCACCGCTGACCCTGCTCAAGCCGGTGGCCTGGTCGCCGGCCACGAAGCTCGGCATCTTGCTGCTCCGTGGCTACCTGGTGATCTCGGTGCTGCTGCTCGTCGTGAAGGCCGTCCAGCTAGGCGGCGGCTAGCCGGGCTCGGCGCGCTCCCGGTACCTTGGCGCGCTCCCGGCGCCTCGGCGCGCTCCCGGCACACAGCCGCTGCGACACTGAGATCACGGACGTGCGTCCGCAGATTTCGCGACAGAAGTCCGTGATCAAGGAACCCGGCCTGCCCGGCTCGCCCGGTCGGGCTTAATTGACTTATATCCACAGGTTCCGGCACACTGGACAGTGATTGGACCAGGACACCTCGTTCGGTGAGGCGTCTTCACGGACATAGGCCACTGATCCCAACCGTCGAGAGACGCTCCGGATCAGGACACCTCTCCCCGGCCTAAGGGGTGAGGCCAAGTGGCTGCGCAGGCGGACGGCGCTGGCCGGCGGCAACGCTGGCCGGCCAGGACGCTTGTGGGCAGGTAGTGCCGCGCTACGCCGTGGAGTGCCAAAGCTCTAACGAGAGAGGTGCCTTTCCCTTGTGGCGGGGCGTGACCTCAAGCACGGTGTCATGGGCGCGGTGTCACGGGGCTGCCTGACACCAGGTGCGGAGGGAGGCGAGTCGTGGAACACGATAGACCGGGCCGGAAACAGGCCCCACCAGCCGCTCTTGCCCATTTCGGGCACGCGTCCGCGCTGACTCGCCGATCCGTCCCGGTCGCCCAAGCTCAGGCCTGAGCCCTGCGGCCAGCCTGGCCCCGCCAGTGCCCGCGGGCGCTTGGTCCAGGTGCTGGCCGTCACCGCTCACATGCCTGGCGCCGCACGCGTGTCCCCGATCCCGCGCCTTGGCTCGCGCGGTGAAAGGGGTGTTCGACAATGACGACGACGAACCAGCGCCTGACCACTCCTGGCCGCGGGGGGTCCGGGGGGTCGTCCCCCCCAGGCCAGCACCACGCGGCGCTTGACTCGGCCCACGTCGGGGACATCAAGGGCGCCTTCGGCACCATCTCCTTCGACGACGCGGCCGCGCGCACGTCGGTGCCCGCCCGCCTGAAGACCCTGCTGGCGATCGTCGGACCCGGCCTGATCGTGATGATCGGCGACAACGACGCCGGGGCGTTCTCCACCTATGGGCAGGCCGGCCAGACCTACGGCACCAAGCTGCTGTG
>JASIBM010000289.1 GCA_030045175.1 Streptosporangiaceae bacterium
GCGTGCATCGACGCCAGCAGGTGCCGCACGGGATTGACCCCGAGCACGGCCGCGAACAGCGACGACACCGGGGGCAGCGCGCCAATCTGGTGGGCGATGGCTGGCGGGACGCCGTGCCGCTCCAGGCCGCCGGTCAGCGTGGTGGGCAAGCTGGCCGCCAGCCCGGCGATCATCAGCGAGAAGAACACGCCGATCGACAGCGCCGTGCCGGAGTTCTGGAAGGTGGAGCGCATGCCCGAGGCCGCGCCGCGGTGCCTGGCCGGGACGCTGCCCATGATCGAGGAGGAGTTGGGCGAGGCGAACATGCCGCCGCCGATCCCGTTCACGGCGATGAGCAGAGCGAATGCCCAGTACGGGAAGTTGACGGGCAGCACCATCAGGCCGATGAAGCTGACGCCGAACACCACCATCCCTGCGGTGGCGATGCCTCTGGAGCCGAACCGGTCGGAGAGTATCCCCGAGGTCGGACCCGACACCAGGAACCCGGCGGTGAGTGGCAGCAGGAAGATCCCCGCCCACAGCGGGGTGTCGCCAAACTGGTAGCCGTGCAGCGGCAGCCAGATCCCCTGCAGCCAGATGATCAGCATGAATTGCAGGCCACCCCGGGCAATGGCCACGACCAGGCCAGCGATGCTGCCGGCGGTGAATGCCCTGACCTTGAACAGGCTGAGCTGGAACATCGGCTCGGCGATCTTGCTCTCGATGATGCCGAACGCGATGAGCAGCGCTCCGCCCCCGGCGAGCAGGGCGATGACCGTGGGGTTGGCCCAGCCCATGCTGTGGCCGTGATACGGCTGGATGCCCTCGGTGATGCCGATCAGTACCGCGCCGAGGCCGATGGCGAACGTGACATTGCCCCACCAGTCGACGGGGGCGCGATGTCGTTCCCCCGTCTCCTTGAGCCTGAGGTAGGCCCACAGCGTGCCGAACACGCCGACCGGCACGTTGATCCAGAACACCGCGCGCCAGTCGATCGCGGCCAGCAAGCCACCGGCGACCAGGCCGACGAACTGGCCGGCCAGGCCGGCGATCTGGTTGGTGCCGAGCGCGAAGCCGCGCTTGTCGGCGGGGAACGCGTCGGTCAGTATCGCGGCTGAGTTCGCCATGAGCATGGACCCGCCCACGGCCTGCAGCACCCGCCAGCCGATCAGCCACATCGCCCCGGCACCGCCGTGGAAGGGGTCGAACGAGAGCAGGATCGACGCGAGAGTGAAGACGACGAAGCCCGCGTTATAGATCCGCACCCGGCCGTACATGTCGCCAAGCCGGCCGAGGCTGACCACGAGCACGGCCTGGACCAGCCGGTATCCCATGATCATCCACAGCAGGTAGAAGATGCTGCCTGGTGCCAGCGGATCCAGCCCGATCCCGCGGAAGATGGCAGGCAGGGCGATGATGACGATCGAGCCGTCGAGCGCCGCCATGAACATGGCCGCGGTCGTGTTCGCAAGCGCCACCCACCTGTAGCGGCGGTCGTCGCCGCCTGTCCTCCCGATGGACGTGTCGATCTGGTGCCGCTTTGCCGGCGTCGCCGTCACAGGCTGTCGCCCAGTCGTTCGATCAGCGGCGCTGCCGCCATCAGGACCTCAAGTTCCTCGCGGGTGAATCCGTCGGAGAGAGCCTTCGCTAGCTGCTGCGTGCGGACGCTGCGCTTGTCGCGCACGACCTGCCGGCCGGCCTCGGTCAGCGACATGACGGCGCGCCTGCCGTCTTCCGGGTCGGGGCGGCGTTCCACCAGGCCCTGCTGCTCGAGCGCGCCCAGCGTCGCCCCCATGGCTTGCGGGGTGATCTGCTCGGTCTTGGCCAGCGCGCTCGGCGTGATCGGCCCGATCCGGTCGAGGCGCGTGAGCGCCGACATCTCCGGCGGCGTGAGCGCGCCCGGCACGGGTGTGCGGCGCAGCCGCCGCACGAACAACCCGATGCTCACCTGCAGGGCGGCGGCGACCTCGGCCGGATCCGGTTCTCCTCGCATATACTAAAGCTTACCTTATAAACTTCACCTTATCAAGTCGGCCTTATAAGGCTGACCTTCGGGTACCGATCCCGCCGCGGGCCGGCTCGGGATGCCACCGAAGCCGCGCCGTGAGGTGGTGGCCTCGGCCTGCCCCGGACGCTGGCAGGGACTACCGTTGGGCGGGTGCGGATAGCGACGTGGAACGTGAACTCGGTCAAGCAGCGGGTACCCAGGCTGTTGCCCTGGCTGGACCAGCGCCAGCCCGACGTGGTGTGCCTGCAGGAGCTCAAGCTGGCCGACGACGCGTTCGAAGAGCTGCTCGGCGAGGAGCTCACCGCCCGCCGCTACGCGTTCGCTGCCCACGGCGAGGTCCAGTGGAACGGCGTGGCCATCTTGTCCCGAGTGGGGCTCGATGACGTGATAGCCGGGCTCCCTGGCGCGCCGGGGTTCCCGCACCCGGAGGCACGGGCGGTGTCGGCGACCTGCGGCGGGATCAGGGTCAGCTCGCTGTACGTGCCGAACGGGCGCGAGCCGGACTCGGAGCACTATCACTACAAGCTCGCCTGGCTGGCCGCGCTGCGGGACATGGCCGCCGCCGCAGGAGAGGCGACGATCTTGTGCGGCGACATGAACATCGCCCCGGCCGATGCCGACGTGTTCGACCCGGCTGCCTACGTGGGCCAGACTCACGTCACCGCGCCGGAACGAGCGGCCCTGACCCGGCTGATGGAGGTAGGCCTGCACGACGTGGTGCGGGAACGCTGGCCATCGGAGCGGATCTTCACCTACTGGGACTACCGGGCAGGCATGTTCCACCAAGATCTCGGGATGCGGATCGACCTGGTGCTCGCCACCGAGCCGGTGGCCGGCCGGGTCAAGGCGGCGTGGGTGGACCGGCACGCACGCAAGGGCACCGGGCCGAGCGACCATGCCCCGGTGATCGTCGACCTGGACACCGCACCCGACGGCGACATCGGGCCGGTCGTGCCGCCGCCGTCCGCGCCCTCCGGTGCCCGCGGCCGGGTCAGGCTGCCACAGGCAAGGTAACTCGTCCCTGGCCCTGTTGCGGCTCGCGGGTGCTGCCCAGCGGACGGCTCCGAGCCCGCGGCGAATGTCGTCAAAGCCGGTCAAGACCAGAGTTCTTATGTGATCATGACTCATCACAGCACATGATGAACTGCTGCGCCTTGCGGCCAGCTCGTAGAGATCTCGTAGAGATGGGGACGCGTGCGCTCGGTTCAGCCTGCCAGGCCAGGGACCCGGCGGCATCCTGCTGTTCTCACCGCGCGCGCTCGGCTCCTGCTCGCTGGTGCGGTCTTCGCCACGGCGCTCATCGCGGGCGGCCTGGCAGCCGTTCCCGTGGCGGCGGCCGCGGCTGGTAGCCGCGGCGCGACCGGGCGCAGCCTCCCGCGACCGGATGCGAGCCCGCACCCGGCGCTGCCCACGTTTCCCGCGTTCACCGGCCCGCTACGCAAGCCGCAGTTGCCAGCCGGCCAGCAACTCGCGTGTCCGGTGCCGTCCGGGCCCGGGCAGATGCAGTGCATGTCGATCGTCAGGACGGTGCAGCCCCAGAGCGCGGGCGCCGCGCGCGCAGCCGGTACCAAGCGCTCGGCTGGCTCTGCCTGGACGGCGCGGGTGATGTCGGCGCTGGCTCCGTTCGGATACTCCCCCGCCAGCCTGCGCAGCGCGTACAAGGTGGCCGGGGCGGCCCGCACCAAGGGTGGCGGCGAGACAGTCGCGATCGTGGACGCGTACCGCGATCCGAACGCCGCCAGCGACCTGGCCAGGTACCGCAGTCATTACCGGCTGCCGGCGTGCACCACGTCGACGCGCTGCCTGCGCATCGTCAACTCCCGCGGCAAGCCGGGACCGTTGCCGGCGGCCAACGCGGACTGGAGCATTGAGGAGTCGCTCGACCTGGACATGGTCTCGGCGATCTGCCCGCGCTGTCACATCGTGCTTGTCGAGGCGAACAACGCCGACCTGCCCGCACTCGCCACCGCGGAGGATGCCGCCGTCGCCATGGGCGCGAGGTTCGTCTCCAACAGCTGGGGCGGCGGTGAATTCACCGGGGAGCAGGCGTACGACAAGTACTTCAACCACCCGGGCGTCGCGATCACGTTCGCCGCGGGCGACTCGGGTTACGGCACCGCCTACCCGGCCGATATCCAGTACGTCACCGCGGTCGGCGGCACCACGCTGCGCAGGGCGGCCAACCGGCGCGGCTGGTCTGAGACGGCGTGGTCGGGCACGGGGTCGGGCTGCTCGGCGCTGGCCGCGAAGGCTCCCTGGCAGACGGCCGACGACAGCGCGCCGGATGGCTGCCTTAACCGGACGGGAAACGACGTGGCCGCGGACGCCAACCCGAACACCGGCGCGTCCGTCTACGACAGCTATCGCACCGGCGGCACCTGGCTAGAGGTGGGCGGGACCAGCGAGGCGACGCCGGTCATCGCCTCGGTCTACGCGCTGGCAGGGACACCAGTGCCAGACACCTATCCCGCGCAGTACCCGTACCAGCACCCCAGCAGGCTCTTCGACATCGTCTCTGGCAGCAACGGCACGTGCGATGCGGACCAGCAGTACCTGTGCAATGCCATGCCCGGATATGACGGCCCGACCGGGCTCGGCACGCCGGACGGAACGGCCGCGTTCTCCCCGGCGAGCGACCGGGAGGTCACGCTGCTTGACCCCGGCACCCAAGATGCCGAGGCCGGCTCGATGTTCACGCTGACCATCAAGGGCCTCGACACCAACCGGGCGGCGAGCAAGCTGAGCTACAGCGCCACCGGCCTGCCGAGCGGGCTGTCGATCGCGCCAGTTCCGGGCTCGACCAACGGGCTGATTACCGGCACGCTGCCGGCGGCCCCGGCGACCGTGACCGTGACGGTCACCGCCAGCGACCCCAAGACCGGAGCCTCCGGGCAGGCCAAGTTCATGATCGTCATCGCCGCTGAGGCACCGGCGGGCAGCGCTGGGCGTTAGCGTCCGAAAAGGCGTCAGCCACCGAAGAGGCGTCAGCGTCCGAAAGGCGTCAGCCACCGAAGAACTGGTCCGGCGGGCCGTTGCCGAATGCGACGGCCCAGACGATCCCCGGGGTACCGGACTTGGGCGTGTACAGAATCTGGACCTTCCCCGTCGCCGGGTCGAACCAGCGCAGCGATCCGGCCGCGTACCCCGGCTGGCCTAGCAGCAGCAGCCTGCCGCCGGCCGAGGCGAGCACGCCGCCGCTGCTGCAGCCCAGCCCAGGCGCCTGCACGACGACCAGGCTGCCGTCAGCCTCCTGGCGTTCCAAGCCCACGTCACAGCCCGGGTATGTCGATGCAGGCAGGAACGCCTGCACGAACAGGCTCGCCCCGGCGCGCCAGCCATCCACGAGCCGGGTCTGCGGCTGCTTGGTCAGCGCGGCAGGCGCGCCCTGGCCAGCGGGCACCAGCCACAGCCGCTTCGCGCACGAGGCCAGCACCGCCGTGGCGTCCCACCAGCGCAACGCGTTGCAGCCATAGGCCGGATTGGCGCCAGGGATGGCGACCTGGCGTACCACGCCGCCTGCGTTGCTGACGAACGTGATCGCACGCGCCGTGCCCGCCGCGATCAATTGCCCGTCCGGCGACATCACGGCGTTGCGGAAGGTGTGCCCTGGCGCGAGCCACTTGATGACCCGCCCGGCGATGCTGATCCGGGCGATGGACTGGCCGATGTTCTCGCCGAGAGCCAGCGCCTGCTTGCCAAGCGGCCTCGTGTAGGTCAGCGGGATCAGGTACGGTGCGATCAACGCGCTGGTCAGCGCGCCGGTGCGCAGCGTCAGCTGGTCAAGCCGGGGCGTGCCGGGGCTGCTGGTCAGCTCGAACAGCGCTCGCTGACGATCTCCGGACCAGTCAAGCAGGTCGACGAACCGGGGATTGACCAGCGTCGGCCAGCTGAAGATGGCGTACTCGCCGCCGTGCGGGTCGATCAGCAGCACGTGCGCGTGCTGGGCCACGTTAAGCGGGGCGGTGTCGGCAACGGCGAGCGTCCACCCAGGGCCGACGAGCCGCCACGGAACGGCAGAGCGGCCTGCGACCTGGCCGGACGACAGCATGCTCAACGCGCTGGCGTCCGCCGCCACGCGCCGGCCACCAGCCAAGGCGGGGGCACAGCCAGCGGCCAGGAGCGCGCCGGCAACGGCCAGGGCGAGGGCGGAGCGCCGCGGCGATATGGCTGTCATGATGAGCACCCTCACGTCGGCGCGGGTGTTTCCCGCAGTCAGGTGCGATGGTGCGCGACCGGCAGCCGCCGCACAAGGGTAGGTCTCCCCACGCCCCGGACGCTATGAAATGCGATCGGGGCCATTCTTCGCGATCAGTGTTCGCGTGCGCCGTGGCCAAGGGTAGCGTTTATCCTGAACTCTCCGCTTCTATGGCAAAAAGGAAATGATCTTGAAGGTTGGTCTGGTGTGCCCGTACACCTGGGATGTACCAGGCGGGGTTCAGCAGCACGTGAGGGACCTGGCCGAGGCGCTGATCGCCGCCGGCCACCAAGTCTGCGTCATCGCGCCGTGCGACGCCGAGCCGCCGGTCGGCCACGAGTACCTGGTGTCCGCCGGCCGCGCGATCCCGGTCCACTACAACGGGTCGGTGGCGCGGCTATCGTTCGGGTTCCACTCCGCCAACCGGGTCAGGAGGTGGCTGCGCGAGGGCGACTTTGACGTACTCCACCTGCACGAGCCCGCCGCGCCGAGCCTGTCCCTCATCGCGGCCTGGCAGGCGGACATCCCGACGGTGGCCACGTTCCACATGGCGATCCCGAGGTCGCGCGCGCTGTCCGTCGCGTCGCGGACGTTGCAGAGCGCGCTTGAGAAGATCAGCGTCAGGATCGCGGTCTCGGAGGCCGCCCGCACCACGCTGATCGAGCACCTCGGCGGGGACGCGCTGCTGATACCCAACGGCGTGGCTGTCTCGCGCTACACATACGCTTGCCCGCTGCCCGGCTGGCCCGGCCGCGGCTTCGAAGGGCGCGGCAGCTCGATCGGGTTCCTCGGCCGCATCGACGAGCCGAGAAAGGGGCTGGCGGTCCTGCTGAAGGCGTTCAACATCCTCGCCGCTGAACGCCCCGACCTGCGCCTGCTCGTGGCCGGCCCGGGCGATACCGCCGAGGCGATGGCCAGGGTGACACCGCGACTGCGGGACCGGGTCACCATGCTCGGCATGGTCAGCGAGGCCGACAAGATCCGCGCGCTGCACTCCGTCGACGTGTTCTGCGCGCCCAACCTCGGCGGCGAGAGCTTCGGCATCGTCGTCGCCGAGGCCATGGCCGCAGGAGCTCCCATGCTGGCCAGCGACATCGACGCGTTCCGGCCCGTCGTCCGCCACGGTCAGGCCGGCGTCCTCTTTCCCGTTGGCGATCACCAGTCGCTTGCCCTCGCGGCTGGCTCGCTGCTCGACGACCCCGAGCGCAGGGAACGGCTCTCGATCGGCGCGCGCGAGGCGGTCCGGGCCTACGACTGGGCGCACGTGGCGCGCGAGGTGCTCGCGGTGTACGAGACCGTGGTCGTGCACAGTGACCGGCGCTGGCCCGCAGGGGCACGGTATCGCCCAGGCCAGCACCATCCGGGCAGACCCCGGACACCGAGAGCCCGGACCCCGAGAGCCCGGACCCCGACGGCCCGGACCCCGACGGCCCAGAACCCACCGCGGGTCCCGACGCTCACTTAGCGAATGCCCAAGATGGTGGATCTGGCTGCTTTCATAACGGCGCTGCTTGCGTTGGTCGTGGCGCTCGGCTGCTACGTGTCCTGGCGGGCAACCAGGCTCGACCGCTTGCACGCGCGGATCGAGGTGGCCCTGGCGGCCCTCGACGCCGCGCTGGTCCGGCGCTGCGCGTCCGTGCTTGAAGTGGCGACCTCGGGCCTGCTCGATCCGGCCGCCAGCCTGCTGCTCATCGAGGCTGAGCAGGAGGCCAGGCTGGCCACGGGTCACGAGCAGCGGGAACTGGCCGAGAGCAGGCTGTCGCAGGCGCTGCGGGCGGTCTGGGCGGTCCGGGAGACGGTGCTGACCTGTGGCGGCGACCCCCCAGAACCCCCCGCAGAGCTGACCTTGGGGGCCGGCGCCCAGGATCCCGACGGCCAGGAACTCCACGCAGAGCTGAACTGGGGGGCCGGCGCCCAGGACCCCGACGGCCAGGAACTCCCCGCGGGGGTATCCGCGCCGTCACGTTCCTGGCCGGCCAGCGGGGCTGAGCCCGGGGCGCGGAACGACCTTCTTGCCGAACTCGGCACGGCCCAGCAGAAGGTCCCTATAGCACGACTTTTCTACAATGACTCGGTAAACGCCACGATCAACGCGCGCAAGCGGTTCCTCGCGCGCCTCCTGCGCCTGGCTGGCAGCGCGCCGATGCCGACGTTCTTCGAGATGGACGACGCAGTCGCCTGACGGCGGTGGTCCCGACTCAGCCGATTCGCCCCATGGGCCACTTGGTTATCTCACGTCACAGCCCTTGATCGTTTAGCCCCGATGAATGGCGGATTGGTCCGGTCAGTCCGGGTGAAGGGCACATTGACCAGGCCGAGGGCGGCGCGGCGGCGCGGCCCGGCCGGGCTGAGGGCGGCGCGGC
>JASIBM010000290.1 GCA_030045175.1 Streptosporangiaceae bacterium
CTCCGCCAGGCCCGGCGTGGCGCCGACGTCCAGGTCTGCGCCCAATGCCACCACCATCACGTCGCCCGCGAACACCCCCGCCTCGGTCTGCACGGTCCGTGCCCCCGGGTCGATCGCCTGGATCGCGGTCTGAACGAACCGCACTCCGGGCCTGGCGATCGTCGCATAGGGGTGGCGCACCTCCTCGGCGAGCGCCTTGCCGAACATCACGTCGAGCTTCGAAAAGCCGAACACGAACGCGTCGCTCTTGTCGATCAACAAGATCTCGATCTGCTCGCCGAACTCCTGCGACAGCCGTGTCGTCAGCTCGAGGCCGCCGAAGCCCGCCCCGAGCACGAGAACTCGCGTCGTCTCTGCTGGCTTGTCGTTCGTCATCACGACGCCGGGCGCCGACCGGTCGGGCTCACGAGGGATCTCCCGATCAGCTCGGTTGCGGCACGATCCGGATATACGGCTTCGGTGACTCCCACGTGCCGAACAGCTCCTTGGCCTGCTCGTCGTTGACCGAGCCGGCGATAATCACGTCATCGCCGGCCTTCCAGTTCACCGGCGTCGCGACCTTGTGGTCGGCCGTGAGCTGCAGCGAGTCGATCACGCGCAGGACCTCGTCGAAATTGCGTCCGGTCGTCATCGGGTAGACGAGGATCAGCTTGATCTTCTTGTCGGGCCCGATCACGAACACGTTGCGCACCGTCTGGTTGTCTGCCGGCGTGCGCTGACCCGGGTCGCCCGACACGTCGCTGCCGAGCATCCCGTACAGCTTCGAGACGCTGTAGTCCGAGTCGCCGATGATCGGGTAGTTGGGCGCCGCGCCCTGCGTCTCCTCGATGTCCTTCGCCCAGCCCGAGTGCTTCTCGACCGGATCCACCGACAGGCCGACGATCTTCACGTTGCGCTCGTCGAACTCCGGCTTGATCTTGGCCATGTACCCGAGCTCGGTCGTGCACACCGGCGTGAAGTCCTTGGGGTGCGAGAACAGCACCGCCCATGAGTCGCCGATCCACTCGTGGAACTGGATTGGGCCTTCGGTGGTCTGGGCCTCGAAGTCTGGCGCTATGTCCCCGATAGCCAGGGTCATGGTCTTCTCCTTTGCGATCGTCACAGGTCAACAATGTTGCCACGCAGGCCGCCGCCGTGACGTGCGCACAGGCACGGCAACACACGATAAGCCTGGCTGGGTGAACAAGAGACCTGGCGAGCTGATTCCCGCCTTTGACGGTCGGCTAACCAGAGATTGTGACCTCGCGCCAGATGCCGCCGTTGAGGTTGATTCCGTTGCCGTTCGCCTGGCCGGGTGCCCGGTCTCCGACGTAGGTATACAGCGGATGGCCATTGTAGGTCGCCTGGAGGCTGCCGCCGGGCCGCGTGATCACGCCAAGCGTGCCAGGGGTGCCCGATGGGAGCACCGGGGTGCCGATCACGGGGGGCCAGTACGCGGCGCAGGTGCCTGTGCAGGCCGACGACGTAGGAGTGTCGGGTCCGAACAGGTACAGCGTGTACCCGCGCGCGTTGGTCAGCACGCTCGTCCCGCCGATCCGCGTGACCTTCAGCACGGCCTGGCGACCCGACGTGGGCAGGGGCTGGCCGCCGCTCGCGTGCGCGTAGCCAACCCCGAGCACGACGGCCGCCACGACCGATAGCGCGGCGACCGCCGCCGTCGCGCCAGGCTGCCCCGCGCGGAGCCTGGCCAGCCAGCCTGGCAGCCCAGCCGGAAGGAAGGCCCGGTCCTTGGCCGAGGGCAGCGCGGCGAACGCCGCGAGCGCGGCAAAGCCGAGAACTTCGATGACTCCGGCGACGATGCCCGCGGTCGTGCGCACCTCGGTGAAGCCAAACAGGCCTACGTAGATGGACAGCACGTAGCCGCCGAGCGTGGACAGCGCGAACCCGGCGCCGGCCACCGCGACCAGGCGGCTGCCGGTGATGAGGACGACGGCCGCGAGCACGAACGCAGCCACGACCTGGCCGAGGAACAGCCATCCGATGACGTGAATCGTGCGATAGCCGGTCAGGTACAAATCGAGGTGGATCGCGGCCGTGGCGGTAAGCAGTCCCGCCCCGGCGACGCGCAGGGCAAGCCTGAGCCGGCCCGCGCCGGCGGATGGCTGCCCGGTGGATGGCTGTCCGGCGGACAGCTGCTCAGTGGCACTCATGACTATGCATACGTCCCCAGCCTCCCGCAGAGTTCACTGGCCTCCCGCAGAGTTCAGTACGGCCTCGCTCATCGCGGCATCGCAGGTCGCGGGGAGGGTCAGCGTGATGCGCAGGCCGCTCGGGTGGTTGGGCTCTGCGCTCGCTGTGCCATGGTGCGCGCTGGCGATCGCGGTGACGATGGCCAGGCCGAGCCCTGACCCTGGCCGGTCCGGCTGGCCGGGCGCCCGGTAAAAGCGGTCGAAGATGTGCGGGAGGTGATCCGGCGGAACGCCCGGGCCGTCGTCGCTGACCTCGATCAGGACCCCGTCACCGTTGTCCTCGGCGGTGATGACGGCGACCGTGTCCCCTGGCGTGTGGGCGCGGACGTTGGCGAGCAGGTTGTCGACTGCGCGGGTCAGCAGCTCTTCGTCGCCAGTGGTCACCAGGCCGGGGGCGATCTGGGTGCGCCAGGAACGCACCGGGTCGGCGAGCATGGCCCGCTCCGCGCACCGGCCGAGCAGGGCCGTCAGGTCCACCGGGTCGTGCTCGCGCCGCGGATGCTGGTCGAGCCTGGCCAGCCTGAGCATGTCGTCGACCAGGGCGCCCATTCGCCTGGCCTCAAGCCCGATGCGCCGCATCGCCTCGTCGACCTGGCCGTGGTGTTGCAGGGCGCCTTGCTGGTAGAGCTCGGCGTAGGCACGCACCGAGGCCAGCGGCGTGCGCAGCTCGTGGCTGGCGTCGGCGAAGAACCGCCTGGTCAGCTCCTGGTTGGCCTCGCGCTCGCTGACCGACGCCTCGATCCTGGTGAGCATGCCGTTCAGCGCCGAGCCGAGCCGGCCGACCTCGGTGCCGGCGTCGGGGACGCTGACCCGGTCGGTGAGGTCGCCCGCGGTGATCCGGTCGGCCTGATTGGCCATCTCCTCGATCGGCCGCAGGCCGCGCCTGACCACCCAGGCGACGCCGAGCGCGACGCCGAGGCCAGCCACCACCGAGCCGACGATGAGGATCAGCCGGAGCCTGGCGACGGTCTTGTCGACCCCGGCGAGGCTGGTGGTCGCGATCATCGTGCCTGCCACGGCGCCCTTCGCCGACAGCTGCACGGCCAGCAGCCGAAGCTGGACGCGCCCGGTCCGGCCGACGACGGTCCAGGCGTGCGAGGGCCCAGGAAATCTCAGCACGCTGAGCGGCAGGCTGGGCACCAGGTCCTTGTCGCCCTGGACCAGGAGGGTGGGCGGGCCGTGGCCTGGCACGAACGCCACGTTGTACTGGTCAAGCGGCGGTGGCTTCAGCAGCAGGCGTGGCCCCGAGATGGCCACGATTTGTCGTTTCGGACTGCCGATGTTCCCTGACGGCGGCCGGATCCTGCTCGACGCCGGCTTGGCGCGCGTTACGACACCGATCGGGCCTGGGCGGTACAAGCTGAGTACCGCGTGCAGCTGTGAGTCCGTCTGGGCGAGCAGGTACCTGCGCAGCGCCGAGACCGCGGCGACGTCGAACGCGGCGAGCGCGGCCACCGTGACGAGCAGGACGCCCGCGATCACCCTGGTGCGCAGCTGGAACCTCGGGGGGTTGCGGCGTGCCCGCCCGGTGCGGGCCCGGCCGCTCAACTGGGGCCTACCGAGGTGGTCGGCCTCGGCAACCGCAGGCTATAGCCGATGCCGCGCTGGGTGCGGATCACCTCCGGCCCGTGCGTGGCCAGCTTGCGGCGCAGGTACGCGACGTAGGTGGCCACCACCGTGCTCGACCCGCCGAAGTCATAGTCCCACACGTGATCGAGGATCTGCGCCCTGGTCAGCACCCGCCCCGGGTTGAGCATCAGGTAGCGCAGCAGCCGGAACTCGGTCGGCGACAGCTCGACCAGGTGACCGGACCGCCTGACCTCGTAGGCGTCCTGGTCCAGCTCGATGTCGCCGAATACGAGGACCGGCCCAGGCTCGGCCGCGCCTGGCCTGGTGCGGCGCAGCACGGTGCGGATCCTGGCGGCCAGTTCTTCCAGGCCGAACGGCTTGGTCATGTAGTCATCACCACCCAGGGTCAGCCCGGTCACCTTGTCGGCCTGGGTATCCCGCGCCGTGAGGAAGATCACCGGTACCTGACAGCCGTCGCCGCGCAGCCGTCTTATTACCTCGAAGCCATCGATATCGGGCAGCATCACATCGAGGACCATCAGATCGAACGGATGTCCTCTGGCTAGCCGTAGCGCCTCAGTGCCGGTCTGCGCCGTCGTGACATCGAAGCCGAGGAATCGCAGCGACGCGGCGACCGCGTCGCGCAGGAACGGCTCGTCGTCCACCACGAGCAGCTCACCGCCGTCGGGACGCGGGTCCGCCGCTTCGCTCATCGCCTCGCCTCCACGCCGCGCACGCCGGCCCGCCCTCCCGGCCCCTCCATCCGAGCACGCTGAGCCGAGTACCGGCTGAAACTTACATGTCAGTTCTATGTGAAGCCGGCATCACGCCGTCGTCTTCACTGCTGGGCGAGTATGGCCTCAAGCTCGGCCAGCGGGTCACGCACGACCGGCCCGGTCGCCGAGACCCACGCGCGGCGTATTGTTCCCATGAATGAAAAGGGGGCGGCGTAGCCGCTCCCCACGGCGGGTCCCCATTCGTAGCCGCAGGTCAGCCCCACGCCCACGCCGTTGAACCCGGACGGGGTGAACACCGGGATGCGGCCGCTGCCGACCTCGCGCCCGTCGCAGCGCAGCACGCCCACGCCACCTTGGCCATCGCCAGCGGCGAAGGCGAACTCGACCCGATGCGATCCCGGCGCGATCGGCTCGGCCGAGGAGATCACGTGCCATTCCTTGCCGTACAGGTTGTGCACGTAGCGGACCTTCGCGGCCAGGATGTGCAGCGACCACCCGCCCAGGGCCGACCCCATGGCCAGCAGGACTCCGTCGGT
>JASIBM010000042.1 GCA_030045175.1 Streptosporangiaceae bacterium
GTGCTCGAGGACCTGCACTGGGCTGATCCCGAGACCCTCGCGATCGTGGAGTACCTGGCCGACAACCTAGCGGGCACTGCCACGGCGTGCGTGGTGACGCTGCGTGACAGCGAGCCGTCGGCTGGCCTGGACGCGGTGCGGTCGATGGCCGCGAGGCGCGCGGTCACCGTCGTGCACGTGCCCAGGCTGGCCGAGCCTGAGGTGCGGCACATGGCGGCCGCGTGCCTGGGCGCCGAGCATCTGCCCGCCACCGTGTCCGGGCTGCTGGCCGACTGTGACGGCCTGCCGTTCGCGGTCGAGGAGGTATTGGCCGCCGCCGCCGCCTCCGGCGAGCTCGTCCGCGGGCCGGCCGGCTGGTACATCGACAGGCAGGTGACGACCGGCGTGCCGGTGTCGATCACCAGGTCGGTCAGGAACAGGCTCGCGACCCTGGGGCCGAAGGTAAGCGACGTCATCGCGTCGGCCGCGGTGCTCGGCAGGCAGTTCGACTGGACCTTGCTGCCAAGCGTCGCCGACGTGACAGAGGGAGAGGCGCTCGCCGCGCTGCATCAGGCACGCGACCTTCAGCTGATCGAGCCGGTCGACGCCAGCACCAGCAGGTTCCGGTTCCGGCACAGCCTGACCAGGGACGCGATCGTGTCCGAGCTGCTGCCGCCCGAGTCGGCGGGGCGGTCGGCGCGGGCCGCGGCCGCGATCGAACAGGCGCATCCGGGGCTTGAAGGAAGCTGGTGCGAGCTCGCGGCCGAGCTGCACGAGGCGGCCAGCCATCCCGTGCAGGCCGCTCGCCTGCTGCTCCAGGCCGGCCGCCGGGCCAAGCACCAGGGCGCGCTCAGCAGCGCCCTGACGTTGCTGAGGGACGCGCGCAGGCTGCTCGCGGGCGCGCAGGCCGCTGATCCGATGCTGGGCATCGAGATCGACGAGGTGCTCACCCAGGCGCTCTCCCTGACCGGCGACTACGACGAGCTCGCGCTGCTGGCCAGCCGGCTGATCGCCGAGCTCGACCAGGCAGGTGCCGATCCCAGGCGGAAGGCCAGCGTCATGATCACCGTCGCGCGCACCAGGCCGGAGGATCATCCGGACGCCACGGCCGCGCTGCTAGCGGCGGCTCGCGACATCGCCGACCGCCTCGGTGACGCGTGGCTCGCCAGCTGGGTGGACGCCATCGCCGCGCGCTGCGCGCTTGACTCGGGCGACCTCGACCTCGCCGACGAGCTGGCACACCGGTCGCTGGCGTTCGCGGACGCCGCGGGGACCGCTGGCCGGGCGGCGGACCTCGCGATCGACTCGCTGGAGGTGATCGGGCGCCGGGAGCAGGTGCGCGACATCTGCGCCGCCCGCGACGCCTATGCGCGGGCCTACCGGCTGGCCTGCCAGGACGGCCTGGCCGTGCGGCGGATCAGCGTGCTGCACGAGCTTGGCGCGATCGACCTGCTTGAAAGCGGTGACACCGAACGGCTGAGCGAGGCGCTGAAGCTGGCGCACCAGGCGGGCGCGATCTCGCTGGCGACGCACATCGAGCTCCAGCTCGCGAACTTCTGGAGCCTCGGGACCGAACTGGATCGCGCGCTTGAGCTGGCTCGCAGCTGCGAGCTGACCGCGGCCAGGATCGGGGCGAAGCGGATGGAGGTGATGGCGCTTGGCATCCAGGCATTCGCGCACGGGATCAGGGCCGACCGCCGGGCGGCTGAGCGGGCGATAGAGCAGTCCGAGCGCGTGCTGCCCGGCGATCCCGAGGTGCTCTTCGGCCTGTGGGGCATGCGCGTGACCGTCTCGCTGTTCGAGGATGACATCTCGCGGGCGCTCGCGGAGATCTGCCGTGCAAAGGCTTACGGAGAGCAGGTGGCGCGGCGGGTGCCGGCCGGGCTATGCCCGGGTTACTCCCCGTTCTCGCCCGTGCAGGCGCCGCTGAACTCCCCGCGCCGGGTCTGGGGCTGGCTCGTGCTGCTCCAGGCGGTCACCGGGGAGGACGGCGACGCCGCGCTGCGCTCGGCCCGTGCCTGGAGCGCGGGCCTGGGCTGGAACCTGGGGTGCATGGATTACGCCGAGGCCGTGCTCGAGGGCCGCGCAGGGAACCGGCAGCGAGCCGAGGCGCTTGCTGAGCAGGGCAGCGCCAAGTTGCGCCCGTTCGCGCCCTGGTGGAACCACCTCGTCAGGCGGCTGGTGGCCCAGGCAGCCTTCGATGATGGCTGGGGCCAGCCGGCCGACTGGCTGCGCGAGGCGGCAGGGGAGTTCGAGGCCGATGGCCACGACCGCCTCGCCGCGGCGTGCCGTGGCATGCTGCGCCGGGCCGGCCAGCGGGTGCCGCGAGCTGGCCGCGGCACCGCGAGGGTCCCGCCCCAGATGCGCCGGCTCGGCATCACCAGCCGCGAGATGGACGTGTTCCTGCTAGTCGCGCAGGGCCTGTCGAACGCCGAGATCGGCACGCGGCTGTTCATCTCGCCCAAGACCGTCGAGACGCACATCGCAAGCCTGATCGCCAAGACGGGCCAGGCGGGGCGCCGCGAGCTTGTCGCGCACGCGGCTCGGCTCGCATCGTCCTGACGCGGTCCTGGCGCACGGCCGCGTTAACTCAGGTCGGGGCGCGCGATATCTCAGGATGCGCCTGATGCGCGCGAGGCCGGCGATGCACCAGGCTTGATTCATGCGGTTACGGGCTGCACCCCCATCAGCCCGGAGCCAACATGGCAGCCGTGCCAGCGGACGCGCCTGGGGGATTGCGAAGGAGGTATCTCGTGACAACCACCAGCGCGGCTAGCGCCGCAGCGGCCGGGCCAGCCCCGCACGAGCTTCGGGTCAGGTTCGAGCGGGATGTCATCCCCCTGATGCCCGCGATGTACCCGGCCGCGGTACGGCTGACCCGCAATCACTGCGACGCCGAAGACCTCATCCAGGAGACCTTCGCGAAGGCCTACGTCGCCTTCCATCAGTTCACGCCGGGCACGAACCTGAGGGCGTGGCTGCACCGCATCCTGGTCACCACGTTCTACAGCACGTGCCGCAAGCGGCAGCGCCAGCCGGCCGAGCTGCTCTCGGCCGAAGTCAGGGACGATTCCGAGCCCGCCGGTCCCGCGGCGCAGCGGCCCAGGTCGGCGGAGGCCGAGGCGCTGGACAACATGACCGACTCGGCGGTCATGCGAGCCCTGAGCGACCTGCCGGAGAGCTTCAAGACCGCGGTCTACCTGGCCGACGTGCAGGGCTATCGCTACGTCGAGATCGCCGAGATGATGGGCACCCCGCTCGGCACCGTGATGTCACGCGTGCACCGCGGCCGCCAGATGCTGCGGTCCAGGCTCCGTGTCCGCGTGGTGCCGCTGCCGGTGGCCTCGTCAGGGCTCGCGCCAGCCACGCCCGGCCGCCTGGCCGGCCAGCTACCCCTCGCCGCCTGAGGCCTGCGCGAGCGAGCCGAAGGCGAGCCGAGCGCGAGCGAGCGGCAGGGCGCCGGCGCCGTCTGGACGTGGGAGCCGGGTTGTGGCGACAAGTCCAGACGGCGCCTTAAGGGCGCCCGTAGGCGAGCGGGAAGACGAGCTATTCGGCCGCGCCGTACTTGGCTATCTCCTCGTACTCGGCCTCGCTGAGCTCGCGCGGCAGCTCGCCCTTGGCCACCTTGGCGCTCTGGACCTGGTGCCTGATCTTCTCGACCACCTCGGGATTGGCCAGCGTGGTCACGTCTCCGACGTCGGCGAAGTTCGAGACCGACGCGATGACCCGGCGCATGATCTTGCCCGACCTGGTCTTGGGCATGTCGGCGACGATCCAGACGTTCTTGGGCCTGGCGATCTTGCCGATCTCGACCTCGATCGCGTGGGTGACCTTGGCGTCCATGCCGTCGGGGGAGACGCCTGGCTTCAGCGAGACGTACATCTCCACGATCCGGCCCCTGATGTCGTCCATCACCGGCACCGCGGCCGCCTCGGCGATCTCAGGGACGGTGAGCGCGGCCGACTCGAGCTCCTTCGTGCCGAGCCGGTGGCCGGCCACGTTGATGACGTCGTCCACCCGGCCCAGGATGCGGAAGTAACCGTCGGCGGCCTCGAGGGCGCCGTCACCGGCGAAGTACGGCCAGTCGCGCCAGTCCTTGCTGTCCGGGTCCGCGTTGTACTTGCGGTAGTAGACGTCGATGAACCGCTCGGGCTGGCCCCAGATGGTCGCCATGATGCCGGGCCATGGGTTCCTGATGCAGATGTTCCCTGCCTTGCCGCTGCCCGCGGGCACCTCGTTGCGATCCTCGTCGTAGATCACGGGGTAGATGCCGAGCGCGCCAGGGCCGCAGCTTCCTGGCTTCATCGGCTGAAGCGCCGGCAGCGTGCTGCCGAGGAAGCCGCCGGTCTCGGTCTGCCACCAGGTGTCGGTGATCGCGGCCTGGCCCTTGCCCACCTCGGAGTGGTACCAGCGCCACACCTCGGGCTCGATCGGCTCGCCGACCGTGGTCATGGTCTTGAAGTGGTAGTCGTACTTCTTCGGCTCTTCCGGCCCGACCTTGCGCAGCATCCTGATCGCGGTAGGCGACGTGTGGAAGATGTTGACGCCGAGTTGCCGCGCGATCCGCCAGGGCCGTCCGCCGTCTGGGTAGTTGGGCACGCCCTCGTAGATGACCGTGGTGGTGCCGAGCGCGAGCGGGCCGTACACGATGTAGGAGTGCCCGGTGATCCAGCCGATGTCGGCCATGCACCAGTACACGTCGTCCGGGTGAATGTCCTGGTAGTACTTTGACGTCCCGGCGACGTAGGACAGGTAGCCGCCGGTGGCGTGCTGGGCGCCCTTGGGCCGCCCGGTGGTGCCGCTGGTGTACATCAGGAACAGCGGCGCCTCGGCCGGCATGGAGACCGGCTCGACCACCGCGCCCGCGTGCTCGGGCAGCAGCTCGTCGACGAAGAAGTCCCTGTCCTGCTTCATCGGGGTGGCCGATGCGTACTGGCCGAGGTGCCGCCGCCAGACCAGGACCTTGTCGACCTCCTGGCCCTGCCGCGCGGCCTCGTCGAGCGCCTCGTCGGCCTTCACCTTGTGGTCGGTGAGCTCGCCTGCCCGGTAGTAGCCGTCCATCGTGATCAGCACCCGGCTGCCCGAGTCGGCGATCCTGGTGCCGCAGGCGTTGCCGCTGAAGCCGCCGAAGACCTGGGAGTGCACGATGCCGAGCCTGGCGCAGGCCAGCATGGTCACCGGCAGCTCGGGCAGCATCGGCATGTGCAAGGTCACCCGGTCGCCGGCCTTCAGGCCGGCGAAGTCGCGCAGCACGGCAGCGAACTCGTTCACCCGGCGAAGCAGCTCGCCGTAGCTGATGTGGACGTGCTCGTCGGACTCGAGCTCTGGCACCCAGATGATCGCGGTCTTGCCCGGGTCCGCCTGGGCGTGCCGGTCGACGCAGTTGTAGGACGCGTTGAGCTTGCCGCCGACGAACCACTTCCAGAACGGCGGGTTCGACGAGTCAAGCGTCGTGTGCCAGCGCTGATCCCAGGTAAGCAGGTCGGCGTACTCGTGGAAGCAGTCAGGGAATTTGTCTTCGGCGAACCGCTCGAGTATGGCCGGGTCATTGGCATTGGCCTGGGCGACGAAGTCGGCCGGCGGCTGGTAGTAGTCCTCTTCCCGCCAATGCACCGCGATCTGGGCCTCGGAGACCTCGACCCCTGCGGCTGCCTCGGTCCCTGCAGTGTCCGGGTTGTTCGTCATATATGGCTCGACCTCCAGCCGGAAGGGGGTTGGCGCTTCCCGCATCGCTGGCCATGCCGGAAGGCTTGGGGCGACTAAATCGTATCGCCGCCGGACAAGACTCAACAGACCTGCCGAGCCCCATCCGTCGCAGCGGCGGGCCGTCTGGCGGGCGCGCTTGACATCGCAGGCTACGGCGGTATCTTTCATTGGCGCAGCCACGCAGGCGGGCCGCCGCTGGCGGTCGCCGGGCCGGGCAGGACCTGGAGGGGGCCCAGTCACCAGTAGACAACGAGGGGCGGTCCCGCCTGGGACGCCCATCGGTCCGAAGGCTGCCTGGGCCTCTTCCACGTGGGCCGCGTCACTACCCCGCCGCTCGCACGCGCGGGCAGGCGATACGGTGGAACTCGTCGGCCACCTGACATCGTTGGACCTGTATTCCCCGCATCTGGCACCAAGGGCAGGAGAGATTGACTTCAGCTGAGCGACGTCCCGGCCCCCTGGGTCCGGTTGCCGTCATCATCCCGACGTACAACGAGCGCGACAACCTCGAGTCGATCGCGTCGCGAGTCAGGTCCAATGTCCCAGCCGCCGACATCCTGATCGTCGACGACAACAGCCCGGACGGGACCGGCGAGATCGCCGACAAGCTCGCCGCGTCGGACTCCCAGATCCACGTGCTGCACCGGGCGGGCAAGGGAGGCCTGGGCGCGGCTTACATCGCCGGCTTCGGCTGGGCCCTGGAACGTGACTACGGCGTGCTCGTCGAGATGGACGCCGACGGCTCGCACGACCCCAGGGACCTGGTCGCGATGCTGGCCGCGCTCGAGTCGGCCGACCTGGTGATCGGCTCCAGGTACGTGCCAGGCGGCACGGTGGTGAACTGGCCCAAGTCCAGGGAGGCGCTGTCGCGCGGCGCCAACGCCTACGTCAGGCTGATGCTGCGGATCGGCGTGCACGACGCCACCGCGGGCTTTCGCGCCTACCGGGCGCAGACCCTGCGCCAGATCGGCCTGGAGCACGTCGACTCGCGCGGGTACTGCTTCCAGATCGACCTGACGCTGCGGACCGTCCAGGAGCACCTCAAGGTCGCCGAGGTGCCGATCACCTTCACCGAGCGCGCGCGGGGAGCGAGCAAGATGAGCCGTGCCGTGGTGGCCGAGGCGCTGCTGCGGGTGACCCAGTGGGGCTTCGCCGGGCTGGTGGGGCGCCGGCGGGGCCGCTAGGCGCCGCGGTCGCTGGACGCCGCCGGCTGGCTAGGCGCTGCGGCGCGCCGCCGAGTCGTCCGCTGGCTCGACCTCGCCGTCGCGCTGGCCCCTGATGATGGCGAGCCGCTCGGCGAGGACCTCTTCCAGGTCCGCCATCGTGCGCCGCTCCATCAGCATGTCCCAGTGGCTGCGCGGGGGCTTGGCCTTGGCCGTGGTCGGCTGGTCGCCGGTCACGGTCAGCGCGATCGCGCCGCATACGCGGCATTCCCACTTCGAAGGCACTTCCGCCTCGGCGGCGAACGGCACGCTGAACCGGTGGCCCTTCGGGCAATCAAAGGCCACCTCCTGGCGCGGTGCCAGGTCGGTGTTACGGTCGTTCTCATAGCTCGTGGCGCCAAGGCGGGTGCCACGTAGTGCGCGTTCGGCCATATAGTCCTTGCCTCCGGGCGCTTGGTCCTCGCATGAGTTCCAACGGCAACTACGTGAACAAGATTCCCTCCTGGCGGTACTCCCAACCGCCGGGAGCGCAACCGCCGGGGGCGCGACCGCCGGGGAGCTTGCTAGCCACCCGCGCCGCTCGCGCGCGGGTGCCACTGGCCGCGGCCGGTCAGCACGTCCCGCAGCAGCTCGGTCTGGTCGGTCATGATGCCGTCCACCCCGAGGTCGAGCAGCGCCGCCATCAGGCTGGCGTCGTTGACCGTCCAGACGTGCACGTGCAGGCCGGCTTCGTGCGCCCGCCTGATCAGCGGCTTGGTCGCGAGGCCGATCGGAAGCTGGGCGCACCGGACCGACCGGCGGGCGAACGCGGGCGCGAGCACGCGGCCAGGGACGCCCGATCGCAGCGCGGCCGCCCCTGCGGGCGACGTCGCCATGCAGACCGGCTGGTCAAGCAGCCGCCTGGTCGTGGCCAGCCTGGTCGCGGAGAACGACGTGATGCAGACCCGGTCCCAGGCGGCGGTCCTGCGGATCAGCTCGGCGAGCGGCCGCGCGGCCGGCGCGTCCTTCACGTCGATGTTGAACCGCACGTCCGGCCACGCGCCGAGCAGGTCCTCGAGCCTGGGTATCGGGTCGGTGCCGCAGATCCTGGCCGCCGCGACCTCGCTGGCAGGCAGGGCCGCGATCGCCCCCTTCCGGTCGGTGACCCGGTCGAGCGTCTTGTCGTGGAACGCCACGAGCACGCCATCGGCCGTCGCGTGCGCGTCGGTCTCCAGGTAGGCGTAGCCGAGGCCGACCGCGTGCTCGAAGGCCCGCCAGGAGTTCTCGGGGAAGTGCCCGGCACCGCCTCGGTGCGCGAACGCGACCGGCGTCGGATGATCAAGGAAGTCGGTCGGCATGGCGTCGTCCCTCCGGCTGGTCACCCGCTGCCGCTGCTGTTCTTATACAGGCTCGTCATCGGCGGTTTCATTGTCCACCGACCCGCCGGCGGGCTCAGCTCCCGCCCATTCCCTGCGGCGCGCCTCGGCGAGCGCGATCGCCGCCGCAGCGGCCACGTTGAGCGAGCCGACGCGGCCGGCCTGCGGGATGTAGGTGACCTGGTCGGCGGCCGCGAGCAGGGCGGCCGAGCACCCCCTGTCCTCATTGCCAAGCGCCAGGCAGACGTCGCCGCCGACGGCGGCGAGGTGCACGGGCACGGCGCCAGCCGCCTGCTCCACGGCGACCAGCCGCAGGGCCGCCTGCCTGACCGCGGCGACGGCTGCTGCCAGGCTCGGCGCCCGGTCGACCGTGAGGAACCGCCCCGTGCCCAGCGCCGTCTTGCGCGCCGCCGGATGGCCGGGATCGGCGCAGTCGCCGCACAGCCACACGCGCTCCACGCCCAAGGCCGCAGCGGTCCGGATGATCGAGCCCAGATTGAACGGCTGGCTCACCGACTCGAGCAGCAGGCAGACCCGGCCGGTCGTGAGCTTGCGCCAGGACCTGTTCAGGCGCTTGACCTCGGTCGGCCCGAGCTGGCGGGTCACGTCACGGCTCCGGCCTGGCGGCCCGCCCCTGACACGGCGAGCACCCGGTAGCCGGACCTGGCCACGGCCCGCTCGGCAGCCCAGCCAGACTCGATCAGCCATCGCTGCAGCGAGTCAGCACCGAGGTTGCGTTGGATCACAAGATAGGCGCGCGCCCCTGGGGCGAGCCTGCCGAGCCAGCTTGCCAGCATGCGATGCAGCGCGTCCTTGCCGATCCTGACCGGCGGGTTGGACCAGATCACGCCGAACGCAGCCGGCAGGCCCCCGTCGCCAGGCGCGGCGCAGGTGACGTTGGCGAGGCCCGCGCGCTCGGCGTTGGCCGCGGTCAGCGCGAGCGCCCTGGCGTTGACGTCGACCGCCCAGACCCTGGCGCGCGGCGCCCTGGCGGCGAGCACGAGCGCGAGCGGGCCGTACCCGCAGCCCAGGTCGAGCAGGTCACCGGTGGCCGGCGGCGGCGGCGCCACGTCGAGCAGCAGCCGCGTGCCCGGATCGAGGCGCCGGGGCGAGAAGACGCCCGAGTCCGTGCCGAGCTCCAGGTGCAGGCCGGGCAGCAGGACATGGACGGTGCCCAGGCGATGCGCCGCGGCTGGCGCGGGGGAGAAGTAGTGCTCGCTCACCCGGCCGGGCGCGGGCCGGTGGCCACCGGCGCATCCTGCGCATCCGGCGCCACGGCTAGCGCGGGGGTGATGTAGCGCCTGGTCACCCACCGCTCGACGATGAACGTCAGCACCGGGATCGTGCCGGCCGCCAGCACGATGACCGTGCCCAGGCTGGCCGTCCGCATCCGCACCACCCTGGTCATCGTGAACGCGACGACCAGGTAGATGATGTAGAGCACGCCGTGGATGGTGCCGACCACCTTCTCGACCACGAGGTAGTGGTCGAACACCTGCAGCGGGATCCCGACGAAGCACAAGATGATCAGCATCGTGCCGGTCAGGTACGCCATGAACCGGTAAGCGCGCACCACCGGCGCGCGGAGCCTGTCGGCGTCCACCTAGTTCCTCCTGTCGCCGGTCACGGCTACCGCAGGCCGTGCCATTTGCCGTGACCCCTTACTTCCTTGTTGAGCTTGGCCAGGTAGGCGTTGTACTCGGCTAGCTCGGCGTCGTCGGGCTCGTCGTCCTGCCGATCCCCTTCGCTGCCGTCGCCATCGCTGGCGACTGGCATGCCGCGCCGGGCGCCCGCCGGGACGGCGACGTCCTCGGCGAAGGCCTCGTTCGTCGTCACGCCCTTGAGCTCATCGCGCACCGTCTTGACCCAGAACACCACGCCGAAGATCGCGAAGATCGGCCACTCGAACGTGTATGCCCAGCTCAACGTGTTGCCGCCGAGCGCGCGGTGCAGCTGCCAGTCGGTCAGCCAGATCATTCCGAGCAGTGCGAAGACGGCGAACAGATGCCAGCTCATCCACCTCGGCGTGAAGAGCACAGGCCACCGTCGGGCCGGTTTCCCCTGGATCGGGGGCGCTGGCGTGTCGGACATGGGACCGAGCCTAGCGCCGGCCCGATCGAGCTAAAGCAACGGCCACGGTCTGGCAAGGGAACGCGCGCCGCCACGGGCACTGGCCTCGTGGCTGGTAATAATCGCGGTCATGCCGATAGCGGAGTTGCTGAAAGGCCGGCTCGGCCTGGCTGGCAGGTTGCCAAGCCAGATCGATGACCTGCGCGGGCCGGTCCGCGGAGTGATCAGGCTGCCCAGGCACTTGTCCTGGCCCGGCCTGCGCGAGTGCGACATCACCGACGAGCGGAGCCGGCGCAGCCTGTACGGCCTGCTGCTCGCGCAGGGCAAGCGCGAGGACATCGTCAGGCTCGTCAACGGCGCGCTGCTCCGGCAGGACTGGCCGCGGATCAAGCCGTCACTCGAGCCGCGGCTCGGCCGGCAGTGCGAACGCCACCTGGCCCTCGGCTCCCAGGGGGGTTCCGGGGGGTCATC
>JASIBM010000291.1 GCA_030045175.1 Streptosporangiaceae bacterium
GTCATCTGCGGAGGGGCTACAGGCCGGGTACCCCGATCGCCTGGTGCCAATGCCCGTTCACCTGGCTGGCCACGAACGCCTGTTCGTGGCCAGAACTGTCGGTGTAGTAACCGCCTGCACCGCAGTTCCCCGCCGACGCGCAGGACAGCGACGTGGCCTCGGCGGGGCCAGCGGTAGTCAGCGTCACGCCGCGCAGCTCGCGAGCGGGTACCCACCTGCCGTGCACCTCGCTCAGCACGAACGCCCGCTGCTGAAGGGCCTCACCGGCGTATATGGTGTAGTACCCGCTGGCGCCGCAGTTCCCAGGCGATGCGCACGATAGCGATATGACTACGGCGAGCCCGCCCGTGTTCAGCGCCTCAGTACCGGGTGCCTCCTTCGCGGCACCCCACGCGCCGTTCACCTGGCTGGCCACGAACGCGTGCTGGGCGTGGGCGCTATCTGAGTAAAACCCGCCCGCGCCGCAGTACGCGGCCGACGCGCACGACACCGGCTGGACCTGCGTGAATCCGCCTGCGTTCAACTTCGCCAGACCGGGTACCCGCTTGGCGGCGCCCCATTTCCCCCTTACCTCGCTGACGACGAGCCCCTGCTGGAAAGCGCCGTGCCGGTAGAACCCGCCGGCGGTGCAATCGCGCGCCGACCCGCAGGACACCGACCAGAGCTCGGCGTACCCGCCGGTGTTCAGCGCCGCGAGGCCGGGCACCACCTTCGCGGCGCGCCACGCCCCGTCCGCCTCGCTTACCACGAACGGATCGAGGCCGCTGGAAGCCTGGTAGAACCCGGCAGCGCCGCAGTTCCCCGCCGATCCGCACGACACCGACTCGACGTTCGCCGATCCGCCTACGTTCAGCGCTGCTGTTCCAGGCACCTGGATCGCCATTCCCCACGTGCCGTTCACCTGGCTCACCACGAACGCTTGCTGAGGGCCCCTCGCAAGCGGGTGACTAGGCGCCTGCGTGTAGTGGCCGCCCGCGGCGCAGTTGCCCGCCGAGGCGCACGACACGGAGGAGACCTGCGCGCCTCCGCCCGCGTTCAGCGTCGCCGTGCCCGGCACCTCGATTGCCCTGCGCCATCTCCCCTTCACCTCGCTCACCACGAACGCCTGCTGCTGACCGGACGCATCGTGGTAGAACCCGCCCGCAGCGCAGCTTCCGGCCGACGGGCACGACACCGACGCGACCTCGGCGCTCCCGCCGGCGTTCAGCTGCCCGGTGCCGGGCACCTGGATCGCCGCGTCCCACGTGCCCTTCACCTCGCTGACGACGAACGCCTGCCGGTGGCCGGAACCGTCGGTGTAATAGCCACCCGCGCCGCAGTTCCCAGGCGACCCGCACGACAACGAGGTCACCTGGGCCAGCCCGCCCGCGTTCAGCCCACCCGTACCTGTGATCTTCCCCGCCATCGCAGAGCCCGTGGCGGTCAGCAGGCTCAGGCAAAGCCCTGCCGTCACGGCAGCGATGAACATCGGAGAACGTCGCCGCACAGCGCCCACCCGTCCTGCCTCTCAGTCAGTTCGGAAATGACTAGTTATCATAATTAGCGGCCGACGCGAACGAGCGCTGAACCAAGCCTGAACGCGCGATGACGACGTCAAAGGCCCGCGGAGGTTGGATGTTCTACCGCATGCGGATCTACGAGAGCGTCCGCGAGAACCTTCCGCTGTTCCATGACTTCTTCCTGACGCACCTGCTGCCTGTCCAATTGCGACACGGTGCCCGGCTGATAGGCCGGTGGGAGACCGACGACGGTCGCGTCGTCGCTGTGTGGGAGTACGACGACCGCGCAGCATACGAACGGATAGAGACGGCCGTCCGATCCGACCCCGAGTCCCGCAAAGCGCAGCAGCTTCGAGCACAGCTTCCGCTTCTCATCACCGCCCAAGAAGAAACCTTCATGACGGCAACCGTCCCTGGGATCCAGCTATCCGCAGATCTCTAGCGATCAGCCAGGCGATGCGACGGCCCTCGGCGCCGCACGGTCACACAAAGCCAACTGATCGGCACAGTCCAGCTGCCTACCCTAGGAGTGGCCGACCGGCGGACGGGCAGAAAGTCGATGCGGTATTCGCTCAACCCAAAGGCGATCATGAGCGTCTTGGCAGTTGTTGCCGCCGATGGCGGCCATTTAGGGCTGGAGGTTGCCAATGGCGCTGGTGCGACGCTCATGGGCCACGACCTGGCTGCTCGCGCTCCTGACCGCCGCGACGGCAGGGGCGGCCTGCCTGTGGATCGGGTCGGCGGCAGCGAGTCCGTCCCGTCCCCCGGCCAGCATCGTTCCGCGACGGGCAGCACATCCCGGCCCGGTACTTGGCCCCTGGTCAATCCGGGCAATCAAATCCGTGCGCCTCTGGTCGGTGTCGTGTCCGACCTCATCGTTCTGCCTGGCCGTCGGCAACGGACCGGCCCGGGATTCTACGCATGGATACGTCTATACCTACTCCCATGGCAAATGGTCGGCAGGCCACATGCTCGACCACCACACCTACCAGGACACCGTCTCCTGCGCCTCGCCGTCCTTCTGCATGATGGTCGACAACCTCCCGGCGATCTCACCAGCTGGTTATCAGGGCGGCTACGCGTTCACCTACTCACGCGGCAGATGGTCACCTGGCCGCAAGATCACGTCTTTCTTCACCGATGTCTCCTGCGCCACCAGGTCATTCTGCGCGGCTACCGGCTTGCACGACGCCTACATCTACGCAGCGGGCAAGTGGTCGCCCGGCCACCTGTTTGGCCCGCGCCTGTACCCGGCCGCGATCTCCTGCGCCTCGCGCTCCTTCTGCCTGGCGCTAACCGTGCCGTGGAGCGGCAACGGGCCGGGTGGCTACGCGACCTACTCCCGCGGCACCTGGTCGCCCGTGCGCTTCCTGCACAACGTCGACTGGAACTTCCTGGACCCGGTGTCCTGCGCCTCGGCACAATCCTGCCTGGCTACCGCCGGCGGCATGGCCTATGTGTACTCCCACGGCCGGTGGCAGCCCGGCGTCCGGATCGGCCCAGCCCTGGACTCGCCCGCAGTGTCCTGCACCGCCTCGTTCCTCTGCGTCGCCGTCACCGACGGCTGGGCCGACGTGCTGTCGGACACGCGGTGGTCAGGCCACATCACCATCGCCCGGCACGCTTACTTCGAAGCCGTCTCCTGCGCGGCAGGCCCGTTCTGCATGGCGGTCGGCGCGGGAGCACGCACCAACAGCGTGGCCGCGTGGGCTCACGCGAGATCCCGTTAACAGCCCGATCGACGCTGGCTGGCCAGTTCAGCTCGCTGTCGGCTGGCCGGGCTGGCCTGCGACCGCGGCCGCGCATCGCGACGCGAGCGCTGCGACGGCGGCGCGGAGCTCATCGCCGCCCTCGACGCGGAACGCGAACGGTATGGTCGCCAGCCACTCTTGCGCGTACATGGCTGGGTTGTTGGTGCTGCCGACCAGTACGCATCCGCTGGCGTGTGCTTCGAGACGTCCCATCGGCGGGCGGATCCACGGTGCAACCTCGGAGGGTGGCGCCTTGAACACAACGCGGGCGGGAAAGGTCCAGCCCTCGCCGAGGTTCTCCTCGAGCGCCGCTACCGGGTCCAGTCCATCGGGCGGGGTGAACGAGTGGCCAGTGTGCTCGACCGCGGCGACCCGGTCGACCCGGTAGCTGCGGACCGCGTCCGCATGGTAGGAGTGGCACAGCAGATACCAGCGTCCGTGGCGGACCACAACCGCCCACGGGTCGACCTCTGATTCCCACTCGCTGCCTGACTGGCTCCGGTACCCGAGCCGTACTCGGCGCCTCGATGCGACGGCTACGACAAGCGCGCTGGTCACGGCTGGATCGGGAGTAGCGGCGCGGCCGTCAGATGCCGCGCAGGCGTGTTCGCGCAGTGTCGCGGCCTGGCGGCCGACGTTCTCTGGCAGCGCCCTGATGACCTTGGCCAGCGCCGAGCCGGCCAGCTCGCCGGTGCCGGCTGCCGCCGGATGGCCCTCGAGCACGGCCATCACCAGTGCCAGCGCCTCGTCCTGGGTGAAGATGACTGGTGGCAGCCGCAATCCCCGGCCGAGCCGGTAGCCGCCGTACCGGCCGCGCGAGGACTCGACGGGCACGCCAGCCTCTCGCAAGATCGCGACGTACCTGCGTGCCGCGCGTCCGGTGACCCCGAG
>JASIBM010000043.1 GCA_030045175.1 Streptosporangiaceae bacterium
GGCCGGCCGTGCAGCTCGTCGAGCGCGTGCGCCGCGATCCCGACCGCGAGGAAGAACGCGATCAGCGCGGCGGCCAGCCGGTCCAGCCTGACCTGCGGCGCCAGCATGGCCCCGAGCACCACGTAGGACAGGTGCCAGGCGGTGAACGGCGGGTGCAGCAGCGTCCACCAGTCTCGCCACGGGCCGGGGCCCGCTGCGTAGTAGGCCGGCCTGGCCTGCCGGTCAGCCACCCGACCTGGTCCCCCACATGACCAGGCCTCCGCCCAGGCTCATCAGCTTGACGTGCACGTCGGTCAGTCCCGCGGCCCGCCAGGTCGCCGGCGCCTGGGCGAGCGGGTACTTCCGGTAGTGCGCCGAGATGTCCGGCCCGAGGAAGCGGCCGACGCCCAGCCAGTGCCGCCCGCCGGTCAGCAGGCCGCCAGCCGGCAGCAGCGTGCGGGTGTACAGCCACCACAGGGCGCGCCAGAGCGGGTTCGGCGGCACGCAGAACTCCAGGCTGGCGACCCTCCCGCCCGGCTTGACCACGCGGGCCAGCTCGGCCATCGTGGCCTGCGGGTCATCGACGTAGCGCAGCAGGTAGGTGAAGGTCAGCGCGTCGAAGCTGGCGTCGGGGAAGGGCAGCTGCTCGGCCCGCCCGGCGACCAGCGCGATCCGGCCGGCCAGCCCCGCGGCTGCGACGCTGTGCTTGCCGCGGCGCAGCATCTGCTCGGTCAGGTCGATGCCCACCACGTCGGCGGTCGTCCGCCTGGCGAGCTGGATCGCCACGCCGGCCGTTCCTGAGGCGACGTCGAGCACGCGCGCACCGGCGCCGGGCGTTACCTGGTCGACCATGGCGCGCCGCCAGCGGCCGTTCTGCCTGAATGACAGCACCTCGGCCAGCCGGTCGTAGCGGGAGGGAAGCGGGGCGAACAGGTCCTGGGCGAAGCGATTGCGCTCGGCTGTCGTGGCGATCGGCACGGGCGCCTCCTCAAGGATCGCACTAACCTCAAGGTACGCCTGCCCCCCGGATTAAAGCGCTATTCAACGGTGACCGATTTGGCGAGGTTGCGCGGCTTGTCGATGTCATGGCCGAGCGTCCGGGCCGCGTGATAGGCAAGTAGCTGCAACGGCACGGTCAGCAGGATCGGATCGAGCTCCGGCTCGCTCTTGGGCACGGTGATGCGCCGCAGGTTCGGCTCCGCGTCGGCGACCGACGAGTGGGTGATCACCACGAGTGGCCCGTTGCGCGCGACGATCTGCTTGATGGCGGCGACATTGCGGTCGGTGAGCTCGTCGTCGGGCACGATGGCGACGGTCGGCAGGCCCGCGTCGATCAGCGCGAGCGGCCCGTGCTTGAGCTCGCTCGCCTGATAGGCCTCGGCGTGCCGGTACGACACTTCCTTGAATTTCTGCGCTCCCTCGCGGGCGACGGGGAAGCCGCGGACCCGGCCGATGAAGAAAAGGCTGCGCGCCCTGGCGAGATCGGCCGCGAGCTCGGCGATATGCGGCTCGTCGGCCAGGATCTCCTTGATCTTGCCTGGCACGCCGAGCAGGCCGGCCACGAGCCGCTGGCCGTCGGTGATGGACAGGTCGCGTACCCTGCCGAGCGCCAGCGCCAGCATCGCGAACCCGATCGCCATGTGGGTAAGCGCCTTGGTCGACGCGACCGCTACCTCGGGCCCGGCGTGCAGGTAGATCCCGCCGTCGCAGTCCCTCGCTATCGTCGAGCCGACGACGTTGATCAGCCCGACGACCTGGCCGCCCTTGCGCTTGATCTCGCGGACGGCGAACGCGGTGTCGGCGGTCTCACCGGACTGGCTGACCGCCACGTACAGCGTGTCGGGCTCGATCACCGGGTTCCGGTACCTGAACTCCGAGGCGGGCTCGGCGTCCGCGGGCACCCTGGCCAGTTCCTCGATCATGAGGGCGCCGATCTGGCCGACGTAGTAAGCCGAGCCGCAGCCGAGTATCTTGACCCGCCGGAACGCCCGCAGGTCCCTCGGCCCGAGATTGAGGCCGTCGAGCCTGGCGGTGCCGAATCGCTCGTCCAGGCGCCCGCGCAGCATCCGCTCGATCGACTCGGGCTGCTCGAAGATCTCCTTGCGCATGAAATGCTGGTGCTCGCCCAGGTCCACGTCGCTGGTGGTGAGGTCGACGCTGGTCGGCGTCTTGGCGGTGTTCTCCTCGTCGCGGCTGAACGTGCGGAACCCGGACGCGGTGACCGTGGCCAGCTCGCCGTCGTCCAGGTGCACCACGGAGGTGGTGTGCCTGACCAGGGCCGCCAGGTCGCTCGCGATGAACATCGCGCGGTCGCCCACGCCCAGGATCAGCGGTGAGCCGTTCCTGGCGACGACGATCCGGTCCGGGTGCAGCTCGTCGGTGACGGCGATCGCGTAGGTGCCTGTGACCTGGGCTAGCGCGTCGAGCACCGCGGCTTCGAGCGTCGCGGAGTCCGACCTGGCGATCAGGTGGGCCACCACCTCGCTGTCGGTCTCCGAGCTGAACGTCGACCCGGTTGCGAGCAGGGCGTCGCGCAGGTCCATGGCGTTGTCGATGATGCCGTTGTGCACCACCCTGACCCGGCCGTCACCGCTGGCCTGCGGGTGCGCGTTCGCCTCGGTCACCTGGCCGTGGGTCGCCCACCGGGTGTGGCCGATCCCGACCTTGCCCGTCAGCCGCCTGGGCAGCGAAGCCTCCAGGTCACGCACCCGGCCGACCCGGCGATAGGCCTGGGTGCCCTGGGGCGACAAGACCGCGATCCCGGCCGAGTCGTAGCCGCGATACTCCAGCCTCGCCAGGCCCTCCATCAAGATGGGAACGGCGTTCTGGTTGCCGACGTAACCCACGATTCCGCACATGCCCGTGCCCCAGTCCCTTCCTCGTGCTCAGCCGTAGACGATCCGGCGAAGCTGACGCTGCGATAGCTCGGGTGCGGCGACCACCCGGTCAGCAAGCTCGCCCTCGATCAGGGCGAAGATCTCCGGATTCCGCTTCCCGTACACCCGGTGGTACGCGTGCCGCCTGCGGACGTACGCCTCGACTGGCTCGCGGTACCAGGCCACGACGTCGGCCACCACCCGAGCCGCCTCGCCTGCCGACAGCCCGGCGGACGCTGCGAGCTGGACGACAAGCTCAGCATCGGCGGACGGGTTATCCGGCATCTGGTCATGGTGCGGCATCGACGCTCCCAACGCCAACTCCTTGCCCGGATCCGGGCAAGAATCTGGGCTCCATGCGATCAGTGGTGGTCCAGCGTACGCTTGGGGCAGCCTAGCCGAGGAAGGCGGCGCCGATGACCAAGGGCAACGGGGAATTCCGCGTCATCGTGCAGCCAGGCCGGTCGGTCGAGGTGCTCGTGACTGGCCCGGCCGATGGCCTGCCGCTGGTGTACCACACGGGCACGCCGATCGGGCTTGTCGTGTCCGCGCCCACGGCGCGGGCCTGCGCCGAGCGCGGCCTGCGCCTGGTCTTGTACGGCCGTCCCGGATACGGCGGCTCCGATCCCCAGCCCGGCAGGCGGGTCGCCGGCGCCGCGTCGGACGTCCGCGCCATCCTCGATCACCTCGGCGCCAGCGAGTTCGTGACCGCCGGCGCCTCCGGCGGCGGCCCGCACGCGCTCGCGTGCGCGGCGCTGCTG
>JASIBM010000292.1 GCA_030045175.1 Streptosporangiaceae bacterium
GCCCGTGCCCTGTCTGGTATGCCAGCGCGGTGACCTCCCCGGCGACCCGCTCAGCCCCGGCTTCGTCCACGTCGGCGACGACCACGGCCGCGGCGCCCTGCCGCGCGAGCTCCAGGCACATCGAGCGGCCGATTCCGCTGGCTCCGCCCGTGACGATGGCAACCCGATCCGCTACCCGCACGGTCAGAGCCTAGGCATTCGCGGGCGGTGCTTGCCGCCGCTGTGGCTGGCCCGGGGAGGCGACCCCCCAGGCCCCCCGCAAGTGTGCGGCGTCGGCCCACGCAGCGAGGTCGGGGTCGGCGGCGATCAGGTCCGCGTACTTCTTCCTGGCCTCCTCGCGCTTGGCCGGAATGTACTCGGTGGGCCACAGGCCCGGGTGCGGCTGGTAGCCCCGCAGCACGTTACGGGCCACCGTGACCTTGTGCACCTCGTCGACGCCGTCGGCGATGGCCATGGTGGGCGCGCTCGACCACATGGCTTGCAGCGGCGTCAGGTCGGTCGTGCCGAGCGATCCCATGATGTGCAGCGCGCGGTAGCTGACCTCGCGGAGCACCTTGGCGCAGGTGTACTTGCACGCGGCGATCTGGGTGCGCGCCGCCCTGGTGCTCGAGTTGTCGATCGTCCAGGCCGTCCAAAGCACGAGCAGCCGCAGCATGTTGATCTCCGCGTAGGAGTCGGCGATGGCCTCCTGCACCATCTGGTGGTCGGCGATCACCTTGCCGTGTGACTGGCGGCTGAGCGCGCGCTCGCACATGATGTCGAAGGCGAGCTTGACCTGCGCGACCGTCCGCATCGCATGGTGGATGCGACCACCGCCGAGGCGGCGCTGCGCGAGCACCTTCGCCCCGTCCTGCGGCCCGAGCAGGTGGTCGGCTGGGACCCGGACGTCGACGTAGCGAATGTGGTTGTGCAGCGCCGGATACTCGGCGACGTGCACGCCAGGCGTGTCGCGCGGCACCACGAACATGCCATTGACGCACATCACGAAGATGATGTCGGCCCGCGCGCCCGCGCTAGTGAACCACTTTTCCCCGTTGATGATCCACTCCTCGCCGTCGCGAACCGCATGGGTAAGGAACAGGCTCGGGTCGGAGCCACCCTGCGGCTCCGTCATCGAGAACGCGGAGAAAATCTTCTGATCCATCAACGGGTACAGCCAGCGGGTCTTCTGCTCGTCGGTACCGTAGGCGGCGAGCATCTCCATGTTGCCCGTGTCGGGCGCGGCGGTGCCGAAGATGACAGGCGCGGAGCGGTAGCGACCCAAGATCTCGTTCAGCAGCGCGAGCTTGAGCTGGCCGAATCCCGGTCCGCCGAGCTCGCGATCAAGGAAGAGCGCCCACAGGCCCCGGTCCCTTACCTGTTGCCTGAGCGGATCGGCAAGCGCGCGGGCCTTGGCGTCGCGCGAGTAGGCAGCACCGGGAAAGACCAGGTCAAGGGGCTCGACTTCGGTGCGGCAGAACTCGTCAACCCAGTCGAGCTGCGCCTGGAATTCCGGCTCGGTCGAGAAGTCCCACACAAGATTCTCCCCGGACAGCTAGTAGCTATGCGATGGCGTTCGGGCTGGCCGAGATCGGCCCGGACGCCTGGCTCTTGTCGCCAGCTTGGTCGGCCGCGCCGCGGGTGTCCAGGCCCACGGCGCGCCTGGCCCAGGAACCGACGCGCTTGATCAGCGCGGGACCCGCGCCGCGCTCGGCGTGGCCGAAGCCGGGAACGATCCACAACTCCTTGGGCTCGCGCGCCGCGGCGTAGATCCGCTGAGCGTGATCTACGGGGAAGTAGGCGTCCCTGTCCCCGTGCACGACGAGCAGCGGTGTCGGCGAGATCCTGGCGGCCGCGTCCGCCGGCGGCACCGGCTCTGGGTCCCACTTGTCGTTGACGACCCTGGTCTTGAGCACGGTCCTGGTGAACAGGCGGCCTGGCCTGTTGCCGACCGCGAGGTGGACCAGGCGCATCGGCCAGGTGCCCCGGTAGTACCACTGCCCTGGGCTGCTGATCGCGACGACCGCGTCAACTCCGCCGATCAGCCCGGCGTGCCGCAGCACGATCGAGCCGCCCATCGAGAACCCGAGCGTGACGACCCGCCGGTAGCCAAGCTCCCTGGCGTAGCCGACCGCCACGTCAGCGTCGTTGATCTCCTTGTCCCCCACCGTGGACACCCCGCCTGACCTGCCGTGACCGCGAAAGTCGAAGGTGACCACGCCGCCGAACTCGTTCAGCCAGGTGGCGATGCGCCACACCATGGGGATCTGCCAGCTCTGCGCGAACCCGTGAGCCAGCACGACGCACAGGTCGGCATCACCAGACAGATGCGCCGCGTCGATCGGAACGCCATCCTGGGTGACTATGGTCCTGGCATAGGGCACGGGCTTGCTCATAGCTACATTCTCCGTGAGTGAGCAACGTGGTCTAGGTTTGCGAACACCCGGGTTACGGGAATTTCCGGCGCAAGTGCCGCGCGCTGCTGCCGCCCCCGCCGAAGCCGCTACCGCGGCGGCCTTGATCACTTGACATTTCGCTGATCGAGGCCGCATCGTTGTCTGGTTTCGCGGGGGTCCCGGGGTCGCCCCCCTGGCCAGCACCGCGCCCTGCCAGATGGAGGTGCCTACGTCGTGAGTGCAACTGAGACGATCGCGACCACCCGGCTGGCCGACCGGATGTCCAGGCTCGGCACCGAGTCCGCCTTCGAGGTCCTGGCCAGAGCGAGGGGCCTTGAGGCACAGGGCAGGAAGATCATCCACCTGGAGATAGGCGAGCCGGACTTCGATACGCCGGCCCACATCGTGGAAGCCGCCATTGACGGCCTGCGCGCGGGAATGACTCACTATGTGCCGGCGCCGGGGCTGCCAGAGGCCCGCGAGAGCGTTGCCGCGTGGCTGTCTCGCACCGGCAGGCTCGAGACCTCCCCCGACCGCGTGATCTTGACGCCGGGCGCCAAGCCGATCATGTGGTACCTGATGCTGGCCACGTGCCAGGAGGGCGACGAGGTCATCTACCCCGACCCTGGCTTCCCGATGTATGAGTCCATCGCCAGGTTCGTCGGCGCCACCCCGGTGCCGCTGCCGCTGCGGGAAGAGAACGCGTTCCGGCCGGACCCGCAAGAACTGGCCTCCCTGGTCACGCCCAGGACCAGGCTGCTCGTGCTTAACTCCCCGCACAACCCGTGCGGATCGGCGCTCACCAGGGCCGACTGCGAGACCATCGCCGAGATCGCGATGCGCAACAACCTGCTCGTGCTGGCCGACGAGGTCTACTGGGCCATCCGCTACGACGGCGGGACGCAGGGCGGGGCGGGGGAAGGCCATGTCTCCCTGCTCGACGTCGAGGGCATGGCCGAGCGAACCGTGCTGCTCGACGGGTGGAGCAAGAGCTTCGCGATGACGGGGTGGCGGCTCGGGTTCGGCGTGTTCCCCCCGGCGCTGGTGGAGCCCGTCTCCCGGCTGGTCATCAACTCGGTGTCGTGCACGAGCGCGTTCAGCCAGCGCGCCGCGATGGCCGCGCTCGACGGGCCTTGGGAGCCGGTCGAGCAGATGGTCGCCGAGTTCAGGCGCCGCCGCGAGGTCATCGTGGACGGGCTGAACGCGATCGACGGCATCACCTGCCTGCAGCCGGGCGGCGCGTTCTACGTGTTCCCTTCGGTCAAGTCGTTCGGGCTGTCATCGAAGCAGATCGCTGACCACCTGCTCGAGCGCGCCGGGGTCGCCGCGCTGGCCGGCACGGCGTTCGGCCAGTACGGGGAGGGCTACCTGCGCTTCTCGTACGCGAACTCGGTCGAGGCCATCCGCGCGGCCCTTGACGCCGTGGCCGCCGTCCTTCCCGAACTCAAGGCCTGACCGTGGAATCCCTTCCCGAACTGGCGGCCTGACCATGGAGCCGCCGGGATCGGCGGGTCGCCCGCCGGTACTGGTCACCAGGAGGCTGCCGCAGGAGGCGCTCGACCGCGTCCAGGCAAGCTGCGAGATGACGCTCTACGAAGGCGACGGCGCCATGCGCCGCGACCGGCTCCTGGCCGAGGTCGCGGGCAAGGCGGGGGCGATCACGCTGGTCGCCGACCGGGTGGATGACGAGTTCCTCGACGCGGCAGGCGCCCAGCTCAAGATCGTGGTGAACTACGCGGTCGGCTTCGACAACATCGACGTGGACGCCTGCACCCGGCACGGCGTGCTCGCGTCCAACACCCCGGAGGTGCTAACCGAGACCACGGCCGACACGGCATTCGCGCTGATGATGGCGGCCGCCCGGCGGATCGCAGAGGGCGACCGGCTGCTGCGTGCCCAGACCCCGTGGATCTGGGGCCCGCTGATGATGCTTGGCCAGGACATCCACCACAAGACCCTCGGCATCATCGGCTTCGGCCGGATCGGCCAGGCGCTGGCCCGCCGCGGGCTCGGGTTCGGGATGCGCGTGCTTTACCACGACGTGCACCGGCCGCCGGCCGAGGTCGAGCGGGAGTTCGGCGCCCAGTACCGCGACCTTGACGACCTGCTGCGCGAGTCCGACTTCGTCTCGCTGCACACGAACCTCACCGAGCAGACCCGCCACCTGATCAACGCCGAGCACCTGGCCATCATGAAGCCGACGGCGGTCCTGGTGAACACCTCGCGCGGCCCGGTGATCGACGAGGCGGCCCTGGCCGCGGCGCTGCGGGAGAACCGCATCTTCGCCGCCGGCCTGGACGTGTTCGAGCATGAGCCGATCGTCCACCCCGACCTGCTCACCTGCGAGAACGCAGTGATCGTCCCGCACCTGGGCTCGGCCACCGTGCAGACTCGCCTGGACATGGCCAACCTGGCGGTCGACAACCTCTTCGCCGGGATCGAGGGCCGACGCCCGCCCACCCTGCTCAACCCGGGCCTGTGGGACCAGCGAGAGTCACAAGACCCCTTTAGGGCCATTGGCTTGCGATGCGGTACTTTGGGCATCGCCCCAGGCGGCATTGGAGGCTGCGCATGACCACCATCCGGTCCTCGCACGACATAGCTGAGCTCAGCGCGGACGCGCAGCCGGACTTTGACCGTTACGAGGTAGTCAAAGACCTGATCGACGAGTGCATCGACCTGATGCTCAACTACCGGCAGAGCGGGCATCCGGGCGGATCGCGATCGAAGGTCCACCTGATGGTCAGCCTGCTGCTTTCCGGGGCGATGCGCTGGGATATCCGCAGGCCATGGCTGCGGTTCGCGGACCGGTTCGTGCTTGCGGCCGGGCACACTGTGCCGGTTGTCTACGCCACCCTCGCCGTGCTCAACGAGAGCCTCCGCGCGCGTCATGAACTCGACGGCGACGACGAATTTGCCTTCCCCGACGCTGGCCAGTGGGCGCTGACCTGGGAGCACTTGCTCGGGTTCCGGCGGCACGGCGGCCTGCCAGGGCACGCCGAGATGGAGGGCCGCACGCTGTTCTGCAAGTGGAACACCGGGCCGTCCGGGCACGGCATGCCGGCTGCGGCCGGTGAGGCGATGGCGCTCAGGCGAGCCGGGGCCGACGGGGTCAAGGTGTTCGCGATCGAGGGCGAGGGCGGGCTGACCCCTGGCGCCGGCCACGAGACCAAGAACGCGGCCTGGGGACTCGGGCTTGACAACCTGGTTCTGCTGGTGGACTGGAATGACTTCGGCATCGACCCGAGGCCGGCCTCAAGCGTGGTCGCAGGAACGCCAGTCGACTGGTTTGCCCCCTATGGCTGGCGGGTGACAGGTACCGAGGACGGGATGGCGTGGGGACCGGTGACCACGACCTTGCTCGAGGCCAGCCGGAGGGACAACCCTGACCGCAGGCCGACCATGGCCTGGTTCCGCACCCGCAAGGGCCGTGGCTACGGCAAGGTGGACGCGGCCAGCCACGGCTCGCCCTGGCCGCGCAATTCACCGGAGTTCTGGGCTGGGCGCACTGCGTTCATGGCCAAGTACGACGTCAGCTATCACGGCATGGACTCCCCGGCGCCCGTAGGCGACGATGCCATCCGGGACCAGTTCGAGGCCAACCTGCGCGTGGCCATGTCGGTGCTCCGCCGGGATCGTGAGCTGGTCAAGTGGCTGTCTGACCGGCTCGTCGCGATCGCGGGCACCGTCCCGACGGTCATCGAAGGGCTGGCGCTGCCATCGGGTTCGGCAGCCGTGTTCACTGATCGCCGGATCTTCGACTTCGAGCGCTACCCGGAACAAATGTGGAAGAAACCCGGCGAGGTCGCGCCCAACCGGGCCGGGCTCGCCACCTGGGCCAGTTACGTCAACAGCCTCAGCCGACGCGAGTACGGGCGCCCCCTGTTCATCGCGTGCTCGGCCGATCTCGCCGAGTCCACGAATATCGCAGGCTTCGCCGCTGCCTTCGGCGACATGCCCGGCTGGGGCTGGTACGAGCGCGATACCAGCCCGAACGGAGTGCTGCTCCCGGCGGAGATCACCGAGTTCACCAACGCGGGCATGATGGCGGGCTTGGCCACGGTCAACCTTTCCGAGGATCCATTCAAGGACTTCGACGGCTTCTGGGGAGCTTGCTCCACGTACGGCTCATTTTCCTATCTAAAGTATGGGGAAATGCGCCTGTTCAGCCAGCTGGCGCAAGACTGCGAGCTGCGTGTCGGCAAGGTGCTGTGGGTGGCCGGCCACTCTGGCCCGGAGACGGCAGAGGATTCTCGCACTCACTTCGGCATCTTCGCGACCGGCGTCACCCAGCTATTCCCGGACGGCCACGTCATCGATCTGCACCCATGGGAATACAACGAGGTACCCGTTGTGCTCGGCGCCGCGCTCAGCCTGGATGCTCCGATCGTGGCGCTGCACCTGACCCGGCCGACGATCGAGATCCCGGACCGGCAGGCCGCGGGCATCCCTTCGCACTTCGCCGCGGCTCGCGGCGCCTACGTGCTGCGCGATTTCCGGGCCGGCCAGCCAGTCGGCGGCACGGTGTTCCTGCGCGGCACCATGCCGACGCACAATCTGGTGCGGATCCTAACCGAGCTTGACTCCGCCGGCCTGAACGTCAAGGTGGTCGCCGCGATAAGCCCGCAGCTATTCGCCAGGCAGCCGCGCTCGTACCGGGACGAGGTCTGCTCGGTGGCGGATCGGATCGACGCGATGGTGATCACCAATGGCGCCTTCAAGCTGATGCGGGACTGGGCAGAAGGCGACCTCGTGCGGGAGTACTCGCTGTCAGCGGACTGGGATAACCGCTGGCGGACCGGAGGGTCGGTGCCGGAGGTCATCGAGGAAGCGCACCTGGACCCGGATCACATCCTCGCCGCGATCGAGCGGTTCGTGGCCGAGCGACCGCGGCGACTGGCAGCGGCAGCCGACGCTGTGCACGCGGCGCAGGCAAGGTAGCGGGTCGTACTCGCCTCGCGGCTAGGCTGGCGTCGTGGGCATCGCCGATGGCAGTTATGAGGTCGGGCCTGAGCGTGGCCGACCCGGCCGCGCGGACGCAAGGGTAGCGGCAGCCCGCGCCCGCTACGCCGACCGCAGGCCACGCACCAGGGAGTTGCACGAGCGGGCATTGGCGTCGCTGCCCGGCGGCAACACCCGCAGCGTGCTTTATCACCAGCCGTTTCCGCTGCGGATCGCCCGTGCCTGGGACGCGATGCTCGAGGACGTCGACGGCCACCAGTACGTCGACCTGCTTGGCGAGTACTCGGCCGGGCTGTACGG
>JASIBM010000293.1 GCA_030045175.1 Streptosporangiaceae bacterium
TGGAGCAGCAGCAAGGACCCCACGCTGTTGCATTGGATTCTGATAACAGCAAGAGTCACCGAGATCACGAGGGGAACATGAGCGGCTCTGGGGCGTGCTAGCCTCGCGAGGATGAGATCGGTCGTGGTTCCTCGACACGAGGCGAAGGTCGCCGAGGTGGCGGGCTGCCTGCGCTCGGGTGGAGTGGTATTGCTGCCCACGGACACGGTCTACGGCCTAGCCGCGATGCCAACAAGCGACGACGCGGTTAGCCGGATATATGCGATCAAGGGCCGCCCGGGCTCGCGGAACCTGCCCATCATGGTGCACGCCGGCGACGAGATAGCCAGGCTTGGCGGCGACATCAACGCCGCAGCCGCGCGACTGCTGCACTCGGAATACGTCCCTGGACCGCTGACACTCGCCGTTGGCCTGATCGTGAGCGCCACGCCAGACTGGCTGTCCGGCCGGGACGAGGCGGCCTTCCGTGTGCCGGACGACGACTGGCTGCGCTCCGTGCTAGCGGAGGCTGGACCGCTGCTCGTCACGAGCGCCAACCCGCACGCCGAGCAACCCAAGGAGTCGGTTCCTGAGATCCTGGCGACCCTTGGGGGCGCCCCCGATCTGGCGGTCGATGGCGGGATCCGGGCCGGGCTCGCATCGACGCTGGTGAACTGCCGTGCTGTGCCGCCGGCCATCGAGCGCGTAGGCGCGGTCCCGGCGGCCGACATCGAGGCGGTGCTTCGATGAGCGCCGGGTCTTCAACGAGCGCGGTGGGCTCGCTGATCCTTGGCATCGAGACATCCTGCGATGACACCGCCGTCGCGCTCGTGGACGCAGAAGGCCGGGTCATCTCGTCCGCGGTCGCCTCGCAAGCGCTGCTGCACGCCGACTACGGCGGCGTGTACCCGGAGGTAGCGAGCCGCGCGCACATCGAGAAGATCATCCCGACGGTCCGGATGACGATGGAGGACGGCGGCGTGCGGGGCAGTGATCTCGCCGCGGTCGCCGTCACCCGCGGGCCTGGCCTGATCGGCTCGCTGATCGTCGGCATCAACGCGGCCGCCGGGCTGGCCCAGGGCTGGGGGGTGCCCGTCGTGGGCGTCAACCATCTGCGCGGGCACCTGCGCAGCGCCGACCTCGAGCAAGCTCGCGTGCGCTACCCCGCGATGGTGCTGCTTGTCTCGGGCGGGCACACGTTGCTGGCCCGGATGGAGAGGCCGACCGACATCGTGCTGCTCGGGAGCACGCTCGACGACTCGGTGGGCGAGGCGTACGACAAGGTCGCGCGGATGCTCGGGCTGGGCTACCCCGGCGGGCCAGTGGTCGACAAGCTGGCCATGACCGGCTCGGACTCGATCGGCTTTCCGAGGCCGATGCTGGGCCGGGGCCTGGATTTCTCGTTCTCCGGCCTGAAGTCGGCGGTCGAGCGATACATCGCGGCGCACCAAGACGCGGCGAAGGCCGACGTCGCCGCGTCCTTCGTAGCGGCGTGCCTGGAGGTGCTCATCGCCAAGTGCCGGTCGGCGTTGCGCGAGTACCCGGCGCAGTCGCTGGTCGTCGTCGGCGGCGTGGCCGCGAGCCCGCAACTTCGGGCCGCCGCGCAGGAGTTGTGCGACTCGCTCGGCGTTGGCCTATGCTTGCCACCGTTGCGCTGGTCCACCGATAACGGCGCTATGATCGCATTGGCTGGTTGGGATCAGGTGCGATCACGCGAGCCGGCGGCCCTGCTCCCGGAACCGCGGCTGAAGATCGAGACGGCCTAGCGCCGGCCGCGAGACCGTCGGCTGGTCGCCGGGAATGCTGGCCAGTGCAGCAGTGTTATGCTCGGCAGCCCGCGCGGGCGAGCGCGTCCCGGCGTCGGCCGGCCGGCCCCGTGTGGCGATTGAGGGTAGGAGAAGCCAGGTGAAGGCCGGAATTCATCCCGACTACGTGGTCACCACGGTGACCTGCACATGCGGAAGCACGTTCACCACGCGGAGCACTTCGCGCACTGGTGAGATTCACGCCGACGTCTGCTCGAACTGCCACCCGTTCTACACCGGCAAGCAGAAGATCCTGGACACCGGTGGCCGGGTCGCCAGGTTCGAGCGCCGGTTCGGCAAGCAAGGCGCCAAGCAGGGCAAGTAGCTCGACTCGTGCGATCCGTCACGCTCGTCGTGGCGGGTCGCACGTTCATGAGCGGCGCGTGCGGCGAACCGAAGACATAGCTTTCCAAGAGGAGGTAACCAGTGCTTGAACGCGTTGCCGACCTCGCCGCCGAGCACGCGCGACTCGAGCTTGACCTGGCGGATCCCGCCGTGCACGCGGACCAGGACAAGGCCAGGGCACTCGGCAGGCGGTACCGCGAGCTCGCCCCGATCGCACGTGCCTACGATCAGTGGCGGCAGGTAAGCGACGATGAAGCCACCGCGCGCGAGCTTGCCGCCGAGGACCCGTCGTTCGCGCGCGAGGCGACCCAGCTCGCGCGGAGCAGGGAGGAGCTCGAGCAGCGGATCGAGCACCTGCTCGTGCCTCGCGACGAGCTCGACGCCAAGGACGTGATCTTGGAGGTCAAGGCCGGGGAGGGCGGCGAGGAGTCGGCCCTGTTCGCGGCCGATCTGCTGCGCATGTACCTGCGGTATGCCGAGCGGCAGGGCTGGCGAACCGAGGTGCTCGACTCGACAGTCACCGGCCTCGGCGGTTACAAGGACGTGACCGTGGCCGTCAAGGGCAGCGGGCGCGGCAGCCTGGCCGGATCCGACGACGGCGCCTGGTCGTTGCTCAAGTACGAAGGTGGCGTGCACCGGGTGCAGCGGGTGCCGGTGACCGAGTCGCAAGGCCGGATCCACACCTCGGCGGCCGGAGTGCTCGTGCTGCCCGAGGCCGATCCGGTCGAGGTCAGCATCGACCCGAATGACTTGCGGATCGACGTCTTCCGCTCGTCTGGGCCTGGTGGCCAGAGCGTCAACACCACGGACTCAGCGGTCCGGATCACGCACCTGCCCAGCGGCATCGTCGTGTCCTGCCAGAACGAGAAGAGCCAGTTGCAGAACAGGGAGGCCGCGCTGCGCATCTTGCGCGCAAGGCTGCTCGCCGTCGCACAGGAGGAGGCCGACGCCCAGGCTTCCGCTGAGCGGCGCAGCCAGGTGGCCACCGTCGACCGGTCCCAGCGCATCCGCACCTACAACTACCCGGAGAACCGGATCTCCGACCACCGGGTCGGGTTCAAGGCGTACAACCTTGACCAGGTGCTCGACGGTGACCTGGACGCGGTCATCGGCGCGTTGGTGGAGGCCGACCGGGCGGACAAGATCTCCGCTGCCCGCTAGGAGCGCGCCCGGAGGCGAGCGGGGTAATGAGCCTGCTGATGAACGAGATCGCGGCGGCGGTCACCCGACTGGCTGACGCGGGCGTGGAGTCGCCGCGTACCGACGCGGAGCTGATAGCGGCACACCGGCATGGCGTGCGGCGCGGCGAGCTGCACCTGGTCAAGGACGCCGACTTTGACCCCAGGTACTGGGATGACATCGCGCGGCGCGCGGCGCGAGAGCCGCTGCAGCACATCACAGGGATCGCCTACTTCAGGTACCTCGACCTCGAGGTCGGGCCGGGCGTGTTCGTGCCGAGGCCAGAAACCGAGGTCATGACGGGATGGGCGATCGACCGCCTCACGGCGATGGACGTCGCGGAGCCAATCGCGGTTGATCTAGGCAGTGGCTCCGGGGCGATCGCCCTTGCCATCGCGCAGGAAGTGCCGCGGGCGCGGGTGCACGCGGTTGAGGGTGATCCGCTCGCCAGAGCGTGGACCGCCAGGAACATAGAACGCAGCGCACTAGCCGCACCACACGTGACAGGGCGGGTCACCCTGCACGCGGGCGACTTCGAGTCCGCGCTGGCCGAGTTCGACGGCACGGTGGACCTGGTGATCAGCAACCCGCCCTACATCCCGGTGGGGGCGTGGGTGCCGCCAGAGGTCGGCGAGTACGAGCCGGCCGCTGCGTTGTTCTCTGGAACGGACGGGCTGGATGCGATCCGGGTGGTCGAACGGGTGGCCAAGCGGCTGCTGCGGCCCGGCGGGCTGGTCGCCGTGGAGCACGGCGCGCCGCAGGGCGCGGCGGTGTACTGGGTGTTCGCTGAGGAATGCGGATGGCTCCAAACCCGCAATCACCGCGATCTGGCTGGTCTTGACCGATTCGTGACCGCTAGCCTGCCGTGACAGGCCCGCATAGCGGGAAGAACCGCGCGAGCGCGTCCTAGGGCGCCGGCGCCCGGCCGGCCGGCTCGCGAAGCGGGCTGGCCTGGCGAGCGAGCCGCGGCTTACGTTTTGACCTCGCCCTGCTAGGCAGTGCTCGGTCAAAACGTAAGCCGCAGGGGCGCGGCGCCGCGCTAACTGAGGAGCGCGGTTTTCGCGACGAAGGCAGGCGGCGCCTTAAAGCGCCCCGGAGGCGAGCGGGAAAGGGAGCGAGCGGAAGGCATGGCAAGATGATCGGCCATGGGCAACGACATCTTCGACTGTTCAGATGACGCGCAGCGGACGGCTGGCCTGGCTGCGGCGGTCGCCGCCGTGCTCAAGGGCGCGCTAGTGGTGCTGCCGACCGAGGCAAGCTACGGCATAGGCGCGGACGCCTTCCGGCCCTCGGCCGTGAGCAGCCTGCTTGAAGCCAAGAGCGTTGGCCGTGACGTGCCTCCGGCCATCCTGGTCGGATCGGTCCGGGCCGCATCCGCGTTGGTGGAGGACCTCGGGCCGTACGGGCAGGAACTGATCGACGAGTTCTGGCCTGGCGGCCTGACCCTGGTCTGCCGTGCGAACCGGTCACTGCGATGGGATCTGGGCCAGGCGAAGGGAACGGTCTCGGTACGGATGCCGGACCACCCGGTCACGCTTGACCTGCTCGCGCAGACCGGGCCGATGGCGGTGAGCAGCGCGAAGGTGCCCGGTGAGGCCGTGGCGACGACGGCCGAGGCGGCGGCCAGGCAGTTCGAGGGCGTGGTCGAGGTGTACCTCGACGCTGGGCCGTGCGAGGGCGCCGCGTCAACGATCATCGACATGACCGCAGACATGCCACGGCTGCTGCGGGCGGGCGCCGTGCCGATCGGCCGGTTGCGCGAGGTGGCGGCGGTTGCGATGGGGCCGGACTGAGGTGGGCGCGGGCCACGGATCGCGCGGTGGCGGGCCGCCCACCGGCCACCTGTCCGCCGGTCGATGTCGCGGCCGAGGTCGCGATCTACGGACCGCCGAAGCGACCTGGTGCCATAGAGTTGTGGTGATGCCAGACCAACCCCCTGACCTGGCGAGCTAGCGGTGCATGAGTACGAGTTCTTCCTGACGCTGCTTGTTGCCGCCTCGGTCACCTACCTCCTGACGCCCCTGGTGCGCCTGCTGGCGATCAAGGTCGGTGCCGTGCCGCCCGCGCGTGAGCGCGACGTGCACGCCGCGCCGATTCCGAGGATGGGTGGCCTCGCGATCTACTTCGGCGTGGCTGCTGGCCTGCTCGTGGCCGACCAGCTTGGCATGCTCAGCAGCGACATCACCGGGACCAGCCCGGTGACCGGCCTGCTGCCGGCCGGCGCGCTGATCGTGCTCATCGGGGTCATCGACGACCGCTGGGGGATGAACTCGATCGGCAAGCTGGCCGGCCAGGTCGCCGCCGCCGGGGTGCTGTTCGCGAGCGGTGCCCAGCTCTCGACGTTTCCCGAGCCGAACGACCACCTGTTCGCCGTCAGCTACAACGAATCCCTCGTCCTTACCATCCTGGTCGTGGTGGCGACCATCAACGCGGTCAACTTCATCGACGGGCTTGATGGGCTCGCCGCCGGCATCGTGTGCATCGCGGCGGTGTCGTTCTTCGTGTACTACTATTCGCTGGCTCAGAAGGTCGGCTTGCCTGAAGAAACCGGTCCCGCGCTTGCGGCGGTGGTGCTCGCCGGCGCGTGCCTGGGGTTCCTGCCGCACAATTTCAATCCGGCCCGGATCTTCATGGGCGACACCGGGTCGATGCTGCTCGGCCTGCTGCTCTCGTACATCCCGATCTCGGCGATCTCGTCGCTCGACTTTACGAACCTGCAGAACAAGGCGAACAGGTACGGCGAGTTGCTGCCGCTGCTGCTGCCGGCGGCCGTGCTCGTCATACCGTACGTCGACCTGCTTCGTGCCGTGGTCAGGCGCACCAGGGCGGGCCAGTCGCCGTTCGCCGCCGACCGGAAGCACCTGCATCATCAGATGCTCGAGATCGGCCACTCGCACCGGTCGAGCGTGCTGATCCTGTACGCCTGGGCGGCGCTGTTCGCCGGGGCGATCGTCGGCCTGTCGATCGTGGCCGTGAAGCTGGAGATCCTGGCGGCGACAACGCTGGCCGCCGTGCTGGTACTTGGCCTGCTCTCGATTCCCAAACTGCGCTGGTGGCAGCGCGACCGGGTGGCAGAGCCGGCTGCTGCCACCGCATCCGCGCCCACTCTCCCGGCGGGCACTGTGCCGGCGGGCACCGTGCCGGCGGGTACCTTGCCGGCGGGAAGCGTGCTGGCGGGCACCGTGTCGGCGGGCACTGTCTCGGCGGGCACTGTGCCGGCGGGAAGCGCGTCCGTGGGCGCCGCGCCTGCGCCCACTGCCGCGGTCGCGGCAAAGAACTCGTTGCTCGCCGCCCCCGCGCTCGCGGACCCGCTGCTCGCGGCGCCGCAGGTCGCTGATCCCAGGGTTACCCCATTGCCTGCCAGCGCCACTAGCGCAGGACCGGTCGGTTCGCTGGCTGCCGCCGGGTCCGCCCGGCCCGTCGATGCGCGAAGTGGCCGGCCGGTCGCGACGACCGAGCACGCCGCGCCGCCCGAACGGCCGACTCTTCCTCATCCTGACCCGATCCGCCGGCCGGGTCCGTTGGGACAACAGGGCGGACAGGCGAAGGTCGCCGGAGAGCTGGGTGTCGAGGTCGGCCCGGCCGGTGGTGTTGCGGCAGATGCCGGCGCGCGAAAGGCAGATCCGGCTGAGACCGGGGTTGATCCCGGGGACGTGTCCTCCGCACCGGTATCCGACGCCACGATGCCGATGCCGATCGTCAGGGCATCAGGCAAGATCATCCCGTGATGGCCTCGGTGCGGTCCAGTGTGAACGCGGTCGCCTTGCCGCATCAGGGCGGCCTAAATGGATAATTTATCCCCTATGCCCTGCACGCCTTCTGCGATGAATGGCACATTCACCCGGAAACGTCGGACCAATGGTACATTCACCAGGCTCCAGCCGGGGCGCAATCGTCACATCTACAACATAAGTAACACTAGACCCGTGAGTCGATGTGAGGTATGCGGGGTTGGGCTGGTATGCGGAGTACATCCGGGCGCGGGTACGAGCGGGTCCGGGTGGTAGTGGGCGGTGCGGGCGGGCGCGGCTGCAGGCGGGTGCGGGTGGCGGTGCGGGTGGGGTGGGGCTGG
>JASIBM010000294.1 GCA_030045175.1 Streptosporangiaceae bacterium
GAGCTGGTGGCGAATGAGCAGCGCTGGCTGCCCGTGCTCGCGCCCGGGCTCCCGTTGCCGGTCCCGGTACCGGTCCGAGTCGGCCGGCCGGCCCGGGGCTTCCCGTGGAGCTGGAGCGTAGTGCCATTCCTCCCGGGCCGGGTCGCGGCTCTGGCAGCCCCCGATCACCTGGCCTCGGCGGCCGAGGCGCTCGGTGAGTTCCTCGCGGCGCTGCACGTACCGGCACCGCCGGACGCGCCGGTCAATCCGCTCCGCGGTGGCCCGCTCGCGGCTAGGGCCGGCCAGTTCACCGAGCACCTCGGCCTGATCGGCAGCGGTCCGGAGGCCGACGCCGCCCGCGCGATCTGGCAGTCCGCCATCGAAACGGCCCCCTGGGCGGGCCCGCCGGCCTGGGTACATGGCGACCTGCACCCCGCCAACATCCTGGTCGATGCTGGCCGGATCAGCGCCGTGATCGACTTCGGCGACATCACCTCCGGTGACCCGGCCACCGACCTGTCCGTCGCCTGGATGCTGTTCCCCGCCGCCGAGCGCGGTGTCTTCCTGCGGGCCTATGGCAAGGCCGACGAGGACACCTGGGCGCGGGCGCGCGGGTGGGCGCTGTCGCTGTCGCTGGTCTTCCTGACGTTCTCGGCCGACAACCCGCTGATGGCCAGGATCGGGCTGCGAACCTTCCGCGAGGTAGTGGCGTGAGGGCCGCACGCGCCCTGGGAAGGCGGCCCATCGGGAGCCTTTCGTAAAAGAGCCAAGATGAGGTATCCAGCGTCATAGCTGGCGTTCTTGCTCGTTGACGTCCCGGCATTTGCCCGGACAGACTGTCACCTACCTCACTCGGGTTCACGCGGAGGGCGAACAGTGGACGATCAAGTGAGAGTTCTGGTCGTGGTTTAGCGATGTCCGCGGGCCGGCAGTCGTGGTTCGCGCCGCCTGACCGGCAGGTCCCGGCCGGCTCAGACGCTGAAGGTAAGGGGAGCTCTCCCTCGCGCGCCGACGCGCCGAGCGCGTCGCCGGGAACGGCGCAGGGGCCGCCAGGAAGCTCTGGCTCGCTGCCGTCGATCACGCTGCCGAAGGGCGGCGGCGCGATCCGCGGCATCGACGAGAAACTCTCGGTGAACCAGCCGACCGGTACCGCTTCCCTGACGGTCCCTGTGTTCACCTCGCCCGCGCGTCAGGGATTCGCGCCCAAGCTCGCGCTGCGCTACGACTCAGGGGAGGGGAACGGCCCGTTCGGGCTGGGCTGGACGCTCGACGTGGCATCGATCACCCGCAAGACCTCGATGGGCCTGCCGCGCTACGACGACGTGGCCGGCACCGACGTCTTCATGTTGTCGGGGGCCGAGGACCTGGTCCCGCTGCTTGCCGAGTCGGCCGGGGCGTGGGTGCCGCAAAGCTCGACCCAGGTGATCGGGACGACCAGCTACGTCGTGACCGGCTACCGGCCCCGGGTAGAGCAGGGATTCGCGCGGATCGAACGCTGGCAGCAGGCCGGCACCGGTGACGTGCACTGGCGGACCATCTCCCGTACCAACGTGACGAGCCTGTACGGGCAGGACGCGACGAGCCGGATCGCTGACCCGGCGGACCCGACCCGGATCTTCAGCTGGCTGCTCGACCTGAGCTTCGATGACCGAGGCAATGCGGTCAGCTACGTGTACAAGGCCGAGGACGCAAGCGGCGCTCCGCGCGCGGCGAACGAGGCGAACCGCGTCGTGACGGCGAACCGCTACCTCAAGCGGGTCTTCTACGGCAACGACACGCCCTACCTGCCCGCCGTGGCCGGCTCGGACACGCTGCCGGCCCAGTGGTGCTTCGAGCTGGTGCTTGACTACGGCGAGCACGATCTCACCGAACCGACACCGGCGGAAGAGACCACGTGGTCCTGCCGGCCCGACCCGTTCTCTTTCTACCGGTCATGCTTCGAGGTCAGGACCTACCGCACCTGCCGGCGCTTGCTGATGTTCCACCAGATGACCGAGCTTGGCGCAGACCCGGTCCTGGTGCGATCGACCGACCTGACCTATCAGACGAGCGACGCGCCCGGCGATCCCCAGCTTCCGTCCCTGAGCTTGCTGTCGTCGGTGACGCAGACGGGGTGGGTCGCCGCGCCGGGCGGCGGCTACCAGACGGCCCAGCTTCCCCCGCTGCAACTGGCCTACAGCCCGCTGGCGGTCAATGGCGACGTCCAGGTCGCCGACCCGGGCAGCGCCCAGAACATCGTCGGCGCGTTCGACGGCGGCAGTGGGCTTGGTAGCACAGAGCGCTGGGTTGACCTGTGGGGTGAGGGGCTCCAGGGCATCCTCACCGAAGACGAGAGCGCCTGGTACTACAAGCACAACGTCAGCGCCTGGAATCCCGGCGGCGGCCCTGCGGCGGCCCGATTCGAACCGCTCGTGCTTGCGAGCGACAAGCCGCTGGCCGTCTCGTCCCAGGCCCCGCTCACGCTCACCGACCTCAACGGCGACGGCAACCTGTGCGCGGTCAGCTTCGCGCCGCCTGCCCCCGGCTGGTACGAGCACCACCCCGAGCGGGGCTGGGGGCCGCTGCGTTACTTCGATACGACGGCGAACGTCGACTGGGAGAGCGCGGACCTCCGGTTCATCGATCTGGACGGCGACGGGCTCGCCGACATCTTGATCACCGAGGACGACGCCTTCATGTGGTACGCCTGGGCGGCCGACGAGGGGTTCCAGCCCGCAGACCGCGTCGCCAGGGCGTTCGACGAGGAGAGCGGGCCGACGGTCGTGTTCGCTGACCCGACCGAGGAGATCATGCTCGCCGACATGAGCGGCGACGGGCTCGCCGACATCGTCAGGATCAGGAACGCCGACGTCTGCTACTGGCCCAACATCGGCTACGGGCGCTTCGGTGCGAAGGTCGCGATGGACTACGCGCCGGCGTTCGACTACCCCGATCAGTTCGACGCGCGCCGGGTGCGGCTCGGCGACGTCGACGGCAGCGGCACCGCCGACCTGGTGTACCTCGGCTCGCAGCCGACGATCTGGTTCAACCAGTCGGGCAACTCCTGGACCGCTGGAACCCCGCTGCCGCAGTTCCCCTCGTTCAACCCCGACGTGCAGGCGAGCGTGTTCGACCTGCTGGGGACCGGCACCGCCTGCCTGGTGTGGACCTCGCCGCTGCCCGGGGACACCTCGGTGCCGCTGCGCTACATCGACTTCACCTCGGGGACGAAGCCGCACCTGCTGACGAGCGTGGTGAACAACCTGGGCGCGCAGCGGACGATCAGCTACGCGCCCTCGACGCAGTTCTACCTGCAGGACCGCGCCGCCGGGACGCCGTGGCTGACCAGGCTGCCCTTCCCCGTGCACGTCGTCGACCGGGTCGAGACCGACGACGCTGTCAGCCGCACCAGCTTCGTCGCGCAGTACAGCTATCACCACGGCTTCTACGACGGCGTCGAACGGGAGTTCCGCGGCTTCGCGCGGGTTGACGCGCTCGACGCCGACGAGCTGCCCGCGCCATCGGGGATCGGCGCGTTCACCTCGACTCCGCCGGCCAGCGCGGGCATGTTCGACCTGGCGCCGGTGCTGACCAAGACCTGGTTTCACACGGGCGCGTTCTTCGGCCGCGACGACCTGGCCGCCCGCGTCGCGCAGGAATACTGGGCGCTCGACCCGCAGGCGCCGCACCTCGCCCCCACCATCCTGCCCGCCGGCACCAGCGCGGAAGCGCTGCGCGAGGCCTGCCGGGCACTGCGCGGGCGGGTGCTGCGCACCGAGGTGTACGCCCAGGACGGGACCGCGCTGGCGGGCAACCCGTACGTGACGAGCGAGCATCGCTATGAGGTCGATCAACTCCAGCCACCGTCTGGGCCTTCCTTCGGCGCGTTCTATGCGTGGAAACGCGAGTCGATCACCTGCGGCTACGAGCGTGACCCCACCGACCCGAGCGTCAGCCACGAGCTGTCACTGGCCGTCGACGACTTCGGCAACGTGACCAGTAATGCGTCCGCCGGCTACCCGAGGCGCAGCCCGGCCTATCCGGAACAGGCCGCCACGCTGCTGCGCTACCGCGAGGCGGACTTCGCCAACGTCGCCGATCAGCCGGACTGGTACCGGCTCGGCCTGCCCACCGAGGTGCGGGACTACGAGCTCACCGGCATCGTGCCCACCCTGGCGAACGGCTGCTTTGATCCGGACGTGCTCGCCGTGGCCGCCGCGGCGGCCGCCGACATCCCCTACGAGGCGACGCCCGACGGCACCACCGCCCAGCGGCGCATGCTGCACCGCACGCGCACGTACTACCTGAGCGACGACCTGATCACGCTGCCCCTGGGCCAGGTCGACTCGCTTGCCCTGGTCGACGCGAGCTACCAGATGCGGTTCACGCCTGGGCTGCTCAGCGGCACGTTCGGTGCGAAGCTGACAGCCGCCCAGCTCTCGGCGCTGCTCAGCGGCGGCGGCGCCTATGTCGACTTGGACGCCGACGGCAACCAATGGGCGCCGTCCCCCCGGACGTTCTACTCCGCGGATCCGGCCAGCCCGGACCCGGCCTACGCGCAGGCGCATTTCTACCTGCCCCAGGGCGGCACCGACCCATGGGGAAACGTCTCGACGGTCTCCTACGACGATCACGACCTCCTCGTCGCACAGACGACGGACGCCGCGGGCAACACCATGCTCGCCCAGAGCAACTACCGCGTGCTCGGCCCGTGGCTCATGACTGACGCGAACCTCAACCGCAGCGGCATGCGCTACGACCCGCTCGGGATGGTCACGGCGACGGCGGCGATGGGAAAGCTGCTGCCAGACGGAACAGACGAAGGCGACCATCTCGACCTGAGCACCGACGAGCCGTCGCCCGCCGATGACCCCACCACGCGCATGGACTACGACCTGTCCGCCTACGCCACCTGGGCGGCCAATCCGGCCCGCGACCCCGACCGTCCGGCCCCGGTGTGGGTCCACACGCAGGCGCGCGTGCTCCATAAGGACCCCGCGACGGCGTGGATCGAGTCCTACGCCTATAGCGACGGCCTGGGGCGGGTCGCGCTGGCGAAGGCGCAGGCCGAGCCCGGCCTGGCGCCCGAACGAGACGCCAGCGGCAACCTCGTGCTCGACTCGCAGGGGGCGCTCGTATTCACCCAGACAAGCGCCCGGTGGGTGGGGACCGGGCGCGTCGTCTACGACAACAAGGGCAACCCGGTCAAGGCCTACGAGCCGTTCTTCGACTCCAGCTCCGGTTATGACGACGAATCCGATCTCGTGGAATGGGGGGTCACCTCGATCACGAGCTACGACCCGCTGGGCCGCGCCGTCCGCGTCGACAACCCCGACGGCACGTACCGGACCGTGGCGTTCAGCTCCTGGCAGGTGGTGAGCTCGGATGAGAACGACACCGTCCTGACCAGCGCCTGGTACGCGGCTCGCTCGGCCGGCCAGCTCGGCCCGAACGAGTTCGACGCGGCGACCAAGGCGGCGGCGCACGCCAACACCCCGGCGAGCGCCGACCTCGACGTGCTCGGGCGCGCCTTCCGCCAGGTCGAGGACAACGGGCCGGGCGGTGAGTTCGTGACCTCGACCGAGCTCGACATCGACGGGCAGTCACTCGCCATCACCGACCCGCTCGGCCGCGTCGTGCTCACCCAGGACTACGACATGGGCGGCACCGGGATACACCGGCTAAGCGTCGACTCCGGTGAGCGATGGCTCCTCGTTGACTGCGGCGGGCAACTGCTCCAGGGGTGGGACAGCCGCGGGTTCACGACCGCCGGCTCCTACGACGCGCTGCGCCGGCCGGTCAGCCTTCAGGTGACAGACAGCTCGAGCACCTCGCGCGTCGCCGAGCAGATCACCTACGGCGAGGGCCTCGCCGACGCGCAAGCGCTCAACCTTCGCGGCGTGGCCTACCAGCACATGGACGAGGCCGGCGTCGCCACCACCGGGCAACTCGATTTCGACGGCAACGTCACGGCCAGCTCCCGCCAGCTTCTCGCCGACTACATCGCCGACGTGGACTGGTCGGCGTCGCCGGGGCTGAGCGCCGAGGTCTTCACCGCCGCGAGCAGCTACGACGCGCTGCACCGGGTCATCACGGCCACCACGCCCGATGGCAGCGTGACGACCACGACGTACAACGAGCGCAGCCTGGTCAGCGGCGTGACGGTCAACCTCCAGGCCGTCACCACGGCGACCACGGTGGTCGAAAGCGTGACCTACGACGCCAAGGGGCAACGGCAGGCCATCGCTTACGGCAATGGCGCGGTCAGCACGTGCACCTACGATCCCGACACGTTCCGCCTGGTCGAGCTGCAGACCACTCGTCCGGGTGACACCGGCTCGCTGCAAGATCTCAGCTACACCTACGACCCGGTGGGAAACGTCACGCGCCTGGGCGACGCCGCGCAGCAGACGATCTTCTTCGACAACCAGGTGGTCACCCCGAACGCCGACTACACCTACGACCCGGTCTACCGCCTCACCCAGGCTCTTGGGCGCGAGCACGTAAGCAACACCGCCCCGCCCCAGGTCACGTGGGACGACTCGAGCCGGATAGCTGTCCCGCTGCCAAGCGACGGGCAGGCCATGGGCAACTACACCGAGACCTATGCCTACGACGCCGCAGGGAACTTCCAGTCGGTCGCCCACTCGGCCGCCGCAGGCAACTGGACCCGCAACTACGCCTACGACGAGCCCACCTCGCCACCGGGCAACAACCAGCTCACCTCGACCACCATCGGCGCGACGACCGAGAGCTACACCTACGACGCCAACGGGAACGTCGTCTCGATGCCCCACCTGTCGCTGATGCAGTGGGACTGGAAGGACCAGCTCCAGGCGACGGCGAGCCAGGTCGTCAACGACGGGACGCCAGGCACGACCTATTACCGGTACGACTCGTGCGGCCAGCGCGTGACCAAGGCCACCAACAGCCAGAACGGCGTCCTCGTCACGACGCGGACGTACCTGCCCGGCTACGAGGTCTACCGCGAGTACGACGCCTCGGGCACGGTCACGCTGGAGCGCCAGAGCCTGCACGTCACCGACGGCGCCAGGCGGGTCTGCCTGTTCGAGACGACGACCATCGACGCCGCCTCACCAGCCGCCGCGCCGTCCTCGGTGGCCCGCTACCAGCTAGCCAACCATGTCGGGTCGGCGCTGCTCGAGCTCGACGATTCGGCGGCGATCCTCACCTACGAGGAGTACTACCCCTGCGGCAGCACGTCGTTCCAGTCAGGATCCAGCGCGGCCGAGGTGTCACTGAAGCGGTACAGGTACAACGCGAAAGAGCTGGACAGCGAGAACAGCTTCTACTACTACGGGCAGCGCTACTACGCGCCCTGGCTGGGCCGGTGGACGAGCTGCGATCCGGCTGGGACCGCGGACGGCACGAATGTGTACTGGTTCTGCCGGGACAACCCCGTGAAGTTCACCGACCCGGACGGGCGCCAGAGCCAGATCCCGGCCCAGGGCCAGATCACGTTCCCCGGCCGCGACGAGTACCCAGGGGACTCGAAGTACAGCTACTGGCCGAGCGAGGACTCTCCCGGGGCGCAAACGTCGGCCCCGCAGGCTGCCCCTGGCCAGGCCGCGCAGCAAGCGCCGCCAAGCGGTAGCGATCAAGGAAAGCAGCAGGCTCAGGCGCCAAGCCAAGCCGCCGCGCAACCAGCAGACGGCGGAGGCGGCCCGCTAGGACCGGTGCCACCGCCGGCTCCGCTCGCCCCGCTCGCTGGGGCGGCGGGGGGCACGGCCGCGGCTGCGACGCCAGGCTCGGCGGCCGCGACTGCGCCAGCCCAAGGCGGGTCATCAGGCGTCCAGGCTCGACAGCCCGCCCCAGCACAACCCGCTGCGTCAGGTGCCGCTGTCCCCGCGCACGGACGGTCGTCAGCCCAGCCGGCGCCCGAGGAAAAGAAGAAATGGGTTGCCTGGGGACCGGTCTTCGTCCGCTATAAGGAGGACAAGGGCAAGCCATTTAAGGATCGGACGACCGAGTGGAAAGTACAGGCCTCGAAATCAGAGACTGTCGGCCTCGGCGCCATGTTCGCGTTCCTCGCAGTTTTCCTCATCACGAAATTCCGGCAAAATGTGAACCTGTCGCCCCTCGGCGTGGCGCTGCGGACCATTACCGCCACTATGTTCTTGCTACTCGGCATATTCGGCATCTCCCGCGACCAGATCCTGTCGCACTTCAAGGGGAAGTTCTTCGAGGACCTGAAGAAGGCCCTTTATACCGGGCCCATCGACGAGAAGCCGCTTGACTACCCGTGGAGCGTCATACATTTCCTGGCGGGCTGGATGCTCTTCTTCCTCGGCGCGCCCTTCTGGCTGGTCGCCGGCCTGACGATCGTCTGGGAGTTGTTCGAGATGGTCGCGTATGGCCTCGGCCCTACCGAAATCAATGCGAACCGATTGACCGATATTGGCGCGGCCTGGCTGGGCTTCGGCCTCGCCTTTGGGCTCAATTTGCTCGGTCACTTGTAGAAGGCAAGGTGCACGATGGCTCCTGACAGTACAGTCCCGCGGCTTGTCGTAATCGCGCCGCCGGATCACGCCGGGCTGGTGCTCTCCATCGACCGGCCCGAGATGGTGATCGGCCACTCAGACACCGCGGACATCGTCCTGGCGGACAGGTTCGTGAGCCGCAGGCACGCGCTGGTCACGACCGACGAGTCCGGGGCGGTGACGATCCGCGACCTTAACTCGACCGGCGGGACGTTCGTCAACGGCGAGCGCATCGAGAGCCCGCGCCAATTGCAGGCCGGGGACCAGGTGCGCTTCGCCGACCTGGTCGCGCGGTTCGAAACGGGCGCCCCTGCCGAAGTCCCCGATACGGTGGAGCGGCCACGCCCCGCCGAGGCCGCCGAGGCGGAGGACACCACGGCGGCGGCCGGGGGCGAGCCGGGCGAGTCCGAGGCGAGCGACTGGAGCGAGGTCAGGGCGGGGCTGGTGATGGGCACCAGCGGCCCCGAGGTGGGAGCGCTGCACGACGCCCTGACCGTGATCGGCCTGCAGATCGAGGAAACCGAGCGCCAGACCAGGTCGTTCGGCGCCTCCACCGTGGCGGCGGTCATCAAGCTCCAGGCCCTGGCCGGGATCGAGCAGACCGGCGCGGTCGACGAGAACACCACGGCGATCGTCTCGCTGGCCCTGGACCGGCTCGGCATCAGGGCGACCGAGGTGGGGTTCGCCGCGCGGGCGGCACGCTACCTGGTGCAGGGGACCGTGGCCGACGCCGACGGCATGCCCATGGCGAACGCGAAGGTGGTCGCGTTCGACTGTGAGCTGCGCGCGAGCAAGCCGATCGGCCAGACCAGGACCGACGACGCTGGCGCCTACCGGATCGCCTACGAGCCCGGCGACCTGTACGAGGGCAAGCCGCCAGCGGACCTGCGGGTGGAGCTGCAGGACGACGCCGGCCGCGCGCTGTTCAGCTCGCCGATCCTGTTCAACGCGCCCAGGCAGGCGACCATCGACCTGGCGCTCGGCGGGCCGGCGCACGCCACGCCGTCGGAGTTCTCCGCCACGACGACCGCGGTGACGCCGTTGCTCGGCCGGCTGCCAGCGACGGAGCTCGAGCAGGACAACGAGCATCAGGACCTGAGCTTCCTGGCCGGCCAGACGGGGATCAGGCTGGAGCGGCTCGCGTACTGGGCGGTGGCGGCCCGGCTGGCCGCGAGCACCGAACTGCCAGCGGAGCTGTTCTACGGGCTGCTGCGGTGCGGGGTCCCCGCCGACGCGCACGTGACGGCCCTGGCCAGCTCGGCCCACGGCGTCGACCTCGCCACGAACGCCCAGACGCTGCTCAGCGGCGTGCTGTCGACATCGGCGGCGACGATCGACGCGGCCATCGCGACCGCGACAGCGACGAACGTGATCCCGCCGTCCTACTCGGCGCGGGCGGCTGACGACGTAGCGAAGATCGGTGCCCTGTCCACCGACGCGGCGCTGCATTCGACTCAGGGGTTCGGGAAGACCTCGTTCGCCAGCGTCCTCGATGCCGTCTCGGTGGCGGCAGACGTCCAGCAGCGGTTCATCGAGCTGTACGCCGCGGCCGTCGGCCCGGCCCGCCTGACTTTCTGGCGTGACCTGGCCCAGAACCAGGACTTCACCGCCGAGGAGGTGTCCGCGCTGCGCTTCGGGACGCTCGTCGGCCGCCTCACCCGTGGTTACCTGCCCCTGATCAACGAGCTCGCCGCCCAGCGCAGCACCGGGCGCATCACCAGCGCCGCCGACCTGGCACGGCTGACCACGGCCGACTGGCTGGCGCTGCTCCAGACGCAGCAGGCCAGCGGCGCCCCGATCGGGGCGCCGTCGTTCATCGACGCGAGCACGCCAGAGCAGCCAGAGCTGGCGGAGCAGGCCGGCGCGCCGGATCAGGCGGAGCAGGCCTACGCGGCGATGCTCGAGCGGTTCTTCACCCGCGCGTACCCCACGACGGCGTTCTCCGCGCGGATCGCCGCCGACGCCAGCACGCCGTTCGCGCAGGCGGCGCCGACTGCGGCCTTCCTCGACGCCAACCCGACCTTCGACCTTCGCTACACCAACATCGACGCGTTCGCGACCACGAACGCGATCCCTGAGGGCGTCCAGCCGACCTTGCTCGCGGCCCAGCGGCTGATCAAGGTGAACTCCGACTACACGGTCATGAGCGCGCTGATGGCCGACGGCATCAGCTCGGCGCAGCAGATCTACTTCATGGGCCCCGAGCGGTTCACGGCCGCGTACGGATCGCTGCCCGCGCTCGGCGCGACCGAGGCCGCGAGCACCTGGGCTCGGGCCGAGCAGACCTACGGCGTCGCGCTCGCAATGGCCATGAAATTCAACGCCCAGCTCGGCGCCGCGAGCCCGGTGGCTGTCGGCGGGACGCTGCCCACGGACGCGGCGACGCAGGTCGCCGCGTTCCCCACGCTGCAGACGTTGTTCGGCTCTGACTCGTTCTGCGCGTGCCAGGAATGCCAGTCGGTGCTCGGCGACGCCGCGTACCTGACGGACATACTCCAGTTCCTCAAGCAGCGCGCGGCCACCCCCGGCGGTTCTGTGACCGTGCAGTCGGTCTTGTTCGAGCGCCGATCCGACCTGCAGTACATCCTGCTGAACTGCCAGAACACCAACACGGCCCTGCCCTACATCGACCTAGCGAACGAGCTGCTCGAGGCCTACGTCGCGCCAAGCGATCCCTACGCGGACCCGAACGTCAGGCAGACGACGCTGTCGACCCCCGAGCTGAACGCCAACCCCCAGTGGCTCAACCAGACCGCATATGACGACAACCACCTGGGCGGCGCGGTCTACCCGTGGACGCTGCCTTTCGACCTGCCGCTGGCAGAGGCGCGGGCGTACCTCGGCCAGCTCAACCTCAGCAGGGCCCAGCTGATCAGCACCTTCCAGGCCCCGGCAGGCTACCCGTCCGCCCAGGCGGACGAGCTGGCCAGGGAGCAGCTCGGCCTGTCGGCGGTCCAGGCCGACATCATCACCGACGGGCCGCTCGCGCCGGGCATGTCCTGGGACTACTGGGGCCTGGCGCAAGGGGCGACCAACTCGATCGTCGATCCCGACGACCCCACCAAGACGGTCACCGGCACCTGGATCGAGGTACTCTCCCAGGTCCGGGTGCTGCTCGCGCGGGCGAGCCTGCAATACGAGGACCTGGCGCACCTGCTCAACACGATCTTCGTGAACGGGTCGGGAACCGTGTCGATCACCGCCAGCCCGCCTGATTCCTGCGACGTGTCGACGATGACGCTGAACGGCCTCACCCAGGACGTGCTCGACCGGATCCACCGGTTCACGCGGCTGTGGCGCTGCCTGGGGTGGGACCCCTACGACCTCGACAACGCGATCTCGTGCCTGCAGAGCACCACCGCGGCCGGGCTGGCGCAGCTGAGCGACCAGCTACTGCGCCAGCTCGCCTGCGCGTCGGCGGCGATGAGCACCTATTCCCTGTCCGTCCCGAGCGCCGTCGCGCTGTTCGCCCCCACGCCCACCTCGGTGACGATCGCCACCCGCGACATCCCGACGCTGCCAGGCGACGACCAGGTCTACTCGCTCTACCACGACCTGTTCGAGAACCTGACCGTGCTCAACCCGCCCGATCCGATCTTCGCGCTCAACGCCCAGGGCCAGATCGCCGCGCTGGTGACCACCCCGCCGCCCAGCCCGCCACCACAGCTCGCCGACCACGCGGCCGCGCTCGTCGCCGCCTTCGGAATCTCCCAGAGCGACCTGACCCTGGCCATCGCGACGTTCACCGACGGGACGCTGACGCTGCCGAACCTGTCGGTGCTGTACCGCAACGCCGAGCTTGCCACCGGGCTCGGCATCACGATGACCGAGCTGATCTCGCTGCTCGCCTTCGCTGAGGCGCCGATCCCCGCCGCGCCTTACTACCAGGTCGTCACGCCCTTCGACGGCACGCGCCCAGAGTCGCTCGCGACGTTCGCCCAGGTCTACGCGATGCTCACCGCCGCAGGCTTCTCGATTGAGCAGGTCGACTACATCGTGCGCGGCGTCGACGACGGGACCGGCGTCGCGCCCAATCCGATCACCATCGGGACCGTGCTGCTGACCCTTTACACCGGGCTCGGCAAGATCGCCGCCGCGAACGCGTTCTCGCCCGACCCCACGGGAACCGCGACCCGCAAGGCGCTGGCGACGCTGCTCGACACCTCGGACGTGAACACCGCGGTCGCCATCATGAACGGGACGTCCACGCTGTCGGCAGCAGACCAGGACTCCTTCGTGGCCACGGTGCTCGGGGCCTACATGGACCCTGTCGCCGCCCAGGCCAACCTCGTCGGCGCCAGCGCGCTGGCCGCCGGGGAAGCCAGGTACGAGTACGTGCTGCAAAACGTGCTCGCCTACCAGATCAAGACGCTGAGCACCGGCCTGATCGTGCAGACCCTGGCCCAGCAGTTCAGCCTGGAGAACCAGACCATGGCGCTGCTCCTGGAGTCATGGTTCCCATCGGCCAGCATCGCAGGCCAGAACCTGATCGCCGACTTCCTCGCGCTGCCGACGCTGACGCTGACCGACACGACCGACCCCGTCTCGCCGGCCACGGCAGGCTTCGCGTCGTACTTCACCTCCTACGCCGCGCTGTCCAAGGTCGCGCTGCTGATCACGACGCTCAACCTCGGCATCGACGACGTGAACTGGTGGAGCGGGCCAGCCACCGGCGTCGGCGTCGGGTGGCTGGACCCCACGACGCTGCCGAGCACACCGCAAGCCAGCGCGAACGGCCGCTGCTACGCCCTGAGCCGCCTGAT
>JASIBM010000295.1 GCA_030045175.1 Streptosporangiaceae bacterium
CCCTGCGGCTCGCTCGCGCGCTCTCGCCTCCGGCTTCGCCTTCGGCTCGCTCGCGCAGGTCTTCCCGCTCACCTCCGGGCACGCTCACACCATCATCGCCGCTGGCGGCGCGTCATGGGCGCAGTCGGCTCACGATACCGGTGTCGTAGTCTCCGCTGGTGAACTCCGTGCCGTTCAGTAGGTCAAGGTGGAAAGGCAGGTTCGTCTTCGGCCCGCTGATCTGGAAGGACGCGACGGCCGCGCGCGCCCGGTCCAGCGCTTGCTCGCGGTCGGCTCCGTGGGTGATGAGCTTGGCGAGCAGGGGGTCGTAATGCGGCGTCACCGCGTTCCCTGCGCGATAGCCCGCGTCGACCCTGACGCCCTCGCCGGACGGTTCTCGCCATTGCTCGATCACTCCCGGGCTCGGCAGGAACCTGACCGGATCCTCGGCGTAGACCCGCAATTCCACGGCGTGCCCGGCCGGCCGCACCGAGTCCGGGTCGAAGCTCACGTCCGCCCCGTCGGCGATCAGCAGTTGCTGCTCAACCAGGTCGATTCCGGTGACCATCTCAGTGACCGGGTGCTCGACCTGAAGCCTGGTATTCATCTCGAGGAACATGAACTCACCGGTCTGCCCGTCCACCAGGCATTCGACCGTGCCTGCCCCGCGGTATCCGACCGCCTCGCCGGCCCGGACCGCCGCGGCGAGCATCCGCTCGCGCAGCGGCGCGTCCACGCCGGTGGACGGGCTCTCCTCGGCGACCTTTTGATGACGCCGCTGCACCGAGCAGTCCCGCTCGCCCAGTGCGATCACGCGACCATCAGCGAGCCCGAGTATCTGCACCTCGACATGGCGGGCGCGGGTGATGAATCGCTCAAGCAAGATCGCGTGGTTGCCGAAGAACCGCTCGGCGCGCGAGCGGGCGGTCTCGAACCCGGCACGCAGCCGCTCAGGGTCCGTGGCCACGCTCATGCCGATGCCGCCGCCTCCGGCAGCCGCCTTGATCATCACCGGGTAACCGATCCGCTCGGCCATCGCGATCGCGGCGTCGGCGTCAGGCACCGGCGCCTCGCTGCCGTCGGCGACGGGCACGCCGGCCGCGGCCATCATGTTCCTGGCGTTGATCTTGTCGCCCATCTGCTCGATCGCGGCGGGAGGCGGGCCGATCCAGGTCAGGCCGACGTCGATGACCTGCCGCGCGAAATCGGCGTTCTCGGCGAGGAACCCGTAACCAGGGTGGACGGCCCGCGCACCGGTTCGTTTCGCGGCGGCCAGGATCGCGGCGGCGTTCAGGTAGCTCAGCCGCGGCGGGGCGGGACCGATCAGAACCGCGTCATCCGCCTCGGCGACAAAGGGCAGGTCCGCGTCGGCCTCTGAGTAGACCGCGATGACCCTGACGCCGAGGCGCCGCGCCGTCCTGCCGATACGACGCGCGATCTCGCCCCTGTTCGCGATCAAAACGGAGTCCGGCACGCGGGGCAGCATACTCCCCTTCCCGCTCGCCTCCGGGCGCCCTTTAGGGCACCGCCAGGCCTTGTCGCTTCGCTCCTGCGGCCAGGCGGCGCCGGCGCCCTGCGGCTCGCTCGCGCTCGGCTCGCCTTCGGCTCGCTCGCGCAGGGCCTTCCCGCTCGCCTCCGGGCGCCCTTGAGGCGCCGCCTGCTCGCGCGGGCTAACAGGCGGCTGACGGGCAGGCGGTCGGTCACCGTGGCGAGCGCCGCTACGACCGAGGCGTCGTACTCGTCCCACGAGCCAGAATCGGACTCGGCGCCAGCCCGCAACCGCTCGAGCGCCGAGGCGACCCGGTCCCGATCGGAGGATCCGTGAACCATGTCATCGAACGCGTTGGCGGCCTTGATTACCCGGCTGGCCAGCGGTGGCTCGGTGGTCCCGTAGCCGCGGGCAGGCTGCCACTGACAGCGAACTATCTCGGCGACGGAGTCGAGCTGACCGGTCTGCCTGATCACGTCGGCGCCGAATTGCGCGATTCGCCGGGCATCCTGCGCCCCCAGGAGCAACGTCGCACCTCCTGGAATGGGCTCGACCAGCGAGAGCTGGCCGATGTCGTGCATGAGCGCGGCGAACTCCAGGTCAAGCAGGTCCGGCTCGGGCATGCCAAGCTCACGGCCGACGGCCACCGCTAGCTTGCTGACCCGCCTGGAATGCCCGCTCTCCACGTAGCCACCCACCTCGGTCACCTGAGCGAGCGCCCTGATCGTCTGCAGGTAGGTGGCCCTGATCCCGGCGTAGCGGCGGAACGCCCACTGGATCACCAGGAGCGGCGGGGCGAAGACGGCCAGCTCGGCGATCCCGAGCACCGGCGCGCCGAACACGATGACGATCGCGGACACGCCGACGGCCAGGCCGAGCCGCCACTGGGCGCGAAGCTCGTCGCGGACCATGACCGCGTACCTGGCCCGCAGGTCGTCGGCTCGGATGACGGCGACGATCACGGTCTCGATGAGCCAGCCCGCCGCGACCAAGATCGCCATCGCGGCGAAGGCAACGGGCCAGGGACTGGTGAGGATGCCATGGTGGGTGAGCGGACGGAAGGCGAACGCGACGAACGCGACCGACAGCAACCGTGCCAGCATCCCGGTAAGCCCGGCCCGGCGCCCGGCCACCACGTGCGGGAGCGCGCCCACCGCCATCGCGACCGCGGTCACGGTCACGACCTGCGGGGCCGAGGCGCCAACCAGCGGCGGCTGACCCGGCGACCGCGCGATGTGCAGCACCAGGGCGTACGCCAGCGCCGCCGACATGCCGATCGGTGCTTCTTCCCTGCCGCCAGGCAGGGCCAGCCTGAGCAGTTCGCCTGACGCGATGAAGACACCGAACGCGACCGCGACGTTCAGGTCGGTGACGCCCACGGCAACCGTCCTCGCCAGCGCGATCACGATGAGCAGGCCGGCGACGGCCATGAGCAGCAAGCGACCAGAGTCGATCGACTGCCAGGCCAGCACCCGCTGAGCGGTCGCCCTCATCAGCTCTCCACGGCGCGCGGCGGCGATATCGGATCGTCGTTGTCCACGGACACGTCGATCTCGTGCGCGCGCGGCTGACTGGGCCCAGGCGGCTGCCAGCCCTCGCGGTTCAGCGCGTTGATGAACGCCTCGACCATTTTCGGGTCGAACTGCGAGCCTGCCGCGTTGCGCAGTTCGGCGGTCGCCTCGGTGATGTGGCGCGCCTTGCGGTATGAGCGATCAGACGTCATCGAGTCGAACGCGTCGGCGACCGCAATTACCCTGGCGAATTCCGGAATCTCATCACCAGCGAATCCCATCGGGTAACCGCGGCCATCCATTCGCTCGTGATGATGCATGATTCCACCTAGCGCCTCGGAGAGGAAGCCGATTTCCCCTACGATCTCCAGCCCGTGGATAGGATGCAGCCGAATGGCGGCGAACTCTTCTTCGGTCAGCCCGCCCTCCTTCCGCAGCACGCGCGTCGGAACGCTGAGCTTGCCGACGTCGTGCAGCAAGCCAGCGACTGCCACAGCTTCGGCCCGGTCCGGTCGCATGCCGATCTGACGGGCGATCATCGCGGCGCCCCTGGAAACCCGCTCGCTGTGACCGCGGGTGTAGAAGTCCTTCGTCTCCACCGCCTGGCACAGCGCGGCCATCGTGGCCGACTGCGCTCGCCGCTGCTCAGCGAACTGGCGCATGGCCCAGCGCGCGGCGAGCAGCGGTATGAGCACGATCGCGGCCGCGAATGGCCCGATCACCACCCAGAGCGCGGCGATCACCAGGCCCAGCGCCGCGAAGCCCAGATCGGATGCGAGCAGCAGCGCAAGGCCGGAACCCGGCGTCGCCCGCCGCACCGCCGAGCGGCCGTGGCGATCGAGGATGAGCATGATCCAGAGCAGCCCGTCATTGACCAGCACGTGCACGACGGCCGCGATGGTGAACGGCCGGAGCACCGACCAGAATTCGACCGGGACCCGGATCTGGGCCACGCTCGCGGTCAGCGAGGTCAGCGGGCCAGGTACCGCCACGGGCACGTGACCACCCGAAGCGATGTAAGCCGCCCCGGCCGAGTAGCCGGCCAGCGCGCACGTTGCCGCGTTCAGCAGTCGCCCTGAGATCGGGACGCGGCGGATGCTGAGCGCGGCCGTCGCGCCCACCATTGCCGCGCCAGGTCCGCCGAGCAGCACAACGGCGGCCAAGGTGGCCGCCGAACTAGGCGACCAAGTCGACTGGCGCGCCGCGAGCGGGATCGCGGTCGAGTCACATATCAGGAACAGCGTCGCGAGTATCGCGTATACGGCCCACCATCGAGATGAGTAGGAACCGATTGGCGCGCGAGTGAGGACGACGGCGACCATCACCACAATTATTGAGAAAACTATGATATATGGTATCTGCCGTAGATGCCGCCATATGATCCATGAGGGCTTGCTCATGTCTCCTCGCCAGCCGCGCCGTCTTGACCCCCGCACGTCGCGCACTCCCGCGCGGCCACTCCTGCCAGGCCCCTTCGCCGTGACCGCACAGTGACTGGACAACCTGTGGCAGGTTGCCGGCCTGCCGGGCATGACCTCGCGCAGCGCCTGAGCACACCCGACGACGGAGCATTAGGCACGCCCCCGCGACGCCGCAACTCAGGGTAACTCCACCAAGGCGTTCCGCGCTGGACTCCGCCACATTGCCAGCAGTTCGCGAGGCGACGGCGCCTTAAGGCCCCAGGGAAGCCCAGCGGGGATTGCGTAGCATTGTCACATGGATAACTTAGATGACTCCTGTCACAACCCTTGATCATTCTAGCCTAGTGAATGGCGGATTGGTCCGGTCTCCCCGGGTCAATGGCACATTCATCTCAAAGTATCGGCTGGAGCCAAAGCCATGAAAAGGGGTGATACTGGTAAACGGGTGGCCTAGCCGGCCTCGATCTGCGCCCTGACCGCCTCGATGGTGGCGAGCACCCTCTGCCGCAGTCCGACAGGAACCTGCTCATGTCCGCAGTGCTGGTGCACCAGCCGCTTGATCACTTCTTCGAGGCCGTACTCGCGCAGGCACGGACCGCACTCCTCAAGGTGCAGCTTGACCTGCGCGTAAGACATCTGGTCCATCTCGCCATCAAGGTAGCTGTACACGCGCTCAAGAACCTCGGTACACGGCACCTCGTGCGGCTTGCCGCAGCTCATCGCGGATCCCCCTCAGGCGCATTGGCGGCCGACGACGGCTGCGACCCAGCGGCGGCGAGGCCAAGCTCGTGCGCGTAGTCCTGGAGCATGTCGCGGAGCTGCCGGCGTCCCCGGTGCAGTCGCGACATGACCGTCCCGATCGGGGTGCCCATGATGTCGGCGATCTCCTTGTAGGAAAACCCCTCTACATCAGCTAGGTATACCGCGATCCTGAACTCCTCGGGGAGCGCTTGAAGGGCCTCCTTGATGTCGGAATCGGGCAGCCCCTCCAGCGCCTCGGCCTCAGCGGACTTCAGCCCTGATGAGGTGTGCGAGGCCGCCCTTGCGAGCTGCCAGTCTTCGATCTCCTCTGTGCCTGATCGCTGCGGCTCGCGCTGGCGCTTGCGGTAGGTGTTGATGAACGTGTTGGTCAGGATCCGGAACAGCCACGCCTTGAGATTCGTTCCGTCCTGGTACTGGTGAAACGAGCCGTACGCCTTGGCGAACGTCTCCTGCACCAGGTCTTCAGCATCCGCTGGATGACGAGTCATCCGCATCGCCGCCGCGTACAGTTGATCCAGGTACGGCAGGACATCACGCTCGAAGCGATCGTTGCGCTCCTGGAGTGTCTCAGGTACCGGACCCACCCCCTCCACCATGCCCAGCCGATTCTGGCTCAGCCGCCAGCCGTCTCGGGCGGAGGATACCGCGAGCGCTCCAGGTGCCGGACGCGAGGCCACCCTAAGTTCGCCGGACCGGTGCCAAGCCGTGTCGAAGGATCCGGCATCCAGCCGGGAAATACCAGCAATAGGCACGCGCGTAGCAACGTCACGTGCGCCAGGTTAATTCCGATGCCCGCGCGGCGACCCTCGCCCGAACGTGGTGCGGCGCTAGCGCCGTGACCTGTCCCACTTGACCTGGCAGCCGAGGCACCTGGCCGCCTCCGGCTTTGCCTCGAGCCTGCCCTCGGGCACCTCGGCGCCGCAGGCGACGCACCGGCCGTAGCTGCCTTCGTCAATCCTGGCCAGCGCGTCGAGTACCAGCACCCGGCGCGCCTTCGCAGCGGCGAGAATCGCCTCGGCCCGGTCCGATTCCGACAAGTTGCTGCCCGCATCGGCCGGATCCTGCGGATAGTCCGCCACCAGCGGGTGCATCTGATGGGCTCCGTTGAGCACGGCCACCGACCTGTCGAGCTCATCTCGTACCTCTTCAAGGCGCTTCCGAGCGGTCGCGATATCCAACCTGCTCACACCTCCTCTGCGCATCTGGTCTGGCAGCACGGTGCCAGGTGCCTGACCGGCCGCTAGCCGTGTCACGTCGCACGCCCTTCTGACCGAGCGCGCACGCCTGGGCTGGCCGGCCTGGCAGCGCCCGACGTGACCGGGTCAGCTCGCTCGATGAGCCCAGGGCCGTTGTTACGAACCGAGTTGACAGCGAGCGACACCGGATAGGACGTCAGGCCGCTGACCGCGGCCGGCGTAAGCAGCGCGCGCACGTCGGCGACATCGGTGTTGGCAGGGTCAAGCCAGTCGGCCCAGCTCGCTTCGCCGATCACCATGGGCATCCGGTCGTGGATCTCGCCGAGCTCGTCAGCGGCGGAGGTCGTGATGATCGTCGTGGTCCATAGCCAGGCGTCGGGATCATCCCGCGCCAATGCGCGATCGCGCCAGAGTTCGTAGAGGCCGGCGAAGGCCAGTGGCTGATGATCTGTCCTGCAGATGAAGTACGGTTGCTTCGGCCCGGCCGCCCCGGCGGGCTGCCGTTGCCATTCGTAGTAGCCATCGGCGGGGAGCAAGCAGCGCCGCCGGGCGAACGCGCTCTTGAATGCGGGCTTCTCACTCACGGTCTCAGCCCGGGCGTTGATCATCCGGCTGCCGATCGTGGTGTCTTTCGCCCAGGACGGAACCAGGCCCCAGCGAACGACTCGCAGCTCGCGGAGCGCGCGCCCGCCATCATCAGCCGAGCGATCAGAATCAGCAGGCGCGTGCTGCGCTCGGTTGCCTCGCGCCACATCCGGCACCTCCGCAGATTCACCAGGCTGACGGACCTGACGCGCCTGGCGCGTCATAACGGCATATACCGGCTTGGTAGGCGCGACGTTGTAATCCGGCTCAAGCGGCTCATCAACGCGGTCTCGCTCCACCGCGAACTCCTCAAGGAGTTCGATGCGCGAGCGCGCTGAGGCGTATCGGCCACACATGTCTCACCTTCGCTGCGTCTTGCGGAGACCGGGGGGAGCCTCCTGTCTTCGCCAGCAGCGCCGCTGGCTACGCCATCGGCGTGACTCGCAAGAAGCCAGGGTCACCGGGACTGACCCGTCTGAGCAACTGATTGTCGCTCTACATAGCCATGTCGAGGCAATGTCAAACATTGGCAAAGCAGCGTCTTCCCCGCCCGCCTCCCGCGGCGCCCTGGGGGCTCGCCGCTAGCAGTGCGGGCGGGACCGGACGGGGCGAGCCAGGCTAGGGCGAGCGGCCAACCGATACCCTCACACCATGGGGACGCATCCACCAGCCGACACCGGATCCACCAGCCGATACCGGACCGATGGCTAGCACAACACCATTGGCCAGCGACGGGGCGGACTGGCGGGTACCTGCCGCCAGGGAGCCTGTCCGGGCTCTCGTGGACATTCCCGGGTCGAAGTCGATCACTAATCGCGCGCTGGTACTCGCCGCGCTGGCGAGTACGCCGACGAGCATCACGAGCCCGCTGATCGCCCGGGATACCAAGCTGATGGCAGGGGCACTGCGAGCGCTCGGCTGCCGGATCGATGAGTCTGCGAAGAGCTGGCTTGCTGAGCCTGGCGTGGCCCCAGAGCCCAGGCGACCGATCGAGATCGACGTCGGCAACGCCGGCACTGTCTTGCGCTTCGTGCCGCCGGTGGCAGCGCTTACGGCCACCGATGTGACCTTCCGCGGCGATCCGCGAGTGTCACAGCGGCCAGTTGGCCCCCTGCTCACCGCGTTGCGAGGACTCGGCGCGCGGATAGCTGACGACGGCTCGGGTAGCGCTCCGTTCACGGTGCACGGCCATGGCGGCCTGCGCGGCGGGGTCGTGACGCTCGACGCGTCGTCATCCTCCCAGCTCGTCTCGGGCCTGCTGCTCACGGCCGCCAGTTTCGACACGGGCGCGGAGATCAGGCACGACGGACCGCCGGTACCTTCGGCCCCGCATATCGAGATGACGGTGCGAATGCTGCGCGCGGCCGGCGTGGCGGTGACCGCGAGCCACCGCGCGCCGCCTGGCACCGGCCTGGCCTGCGCGGCACGCGCTGCCAGCAACGCATGGCAGGTTCTTCCCGGCCCCATCTCCCCCGGGCGGATCGCCGTCGAGCCTGACCTGTCAAGCGCCCTGCCGTTCCTAGCCGCGGCGATGGTGACCGGCGGCGAGGTGACAATCCGGGGCTGGCCGACCGCGAGCCTTCAGCCGGCCGTCCGGATCATCGAGTTGCTTAGCTCGATGGGAGCGACGGTGCGACATGGCCCGCAGGGCCTGCGGGTTAGCGGGTCCGGGCGGATTCACGGCGTTGTCGCGGACCTGAGCGAGGTCGGAGAGGCAACGCCGGTGCTGACCGCGCTCGCCGCGCTCGCCACCTCACCATCGCGATTCACTGGCATCGGGCACCTGCGCGCGCACGAGAGTGACCGGCTCGCCGCGCTCGCCACCGAGGTGGGCAAGCTGGGTGGCGACGTGACCGAACTGGGCGACGGCCTGCGGATAAGGCCAAGGCCGCTGCGCGCGGAGGGCGTGGTATTTGACAGCCACGACGACCACCGGCTCGTCATGGCGGCCGCCGTGCTCGGCCTGGCCGCCGGTGACCTGCTTGTGCGCAACGCGGCCACCGTCGGCAAGACGTTCCCCGGATTTCGCCAGCTCTGGGCGACCCAGGTGGCGCGAGCAGCGTGAGCGAGCCGACGGGCGGGCTGGGCGGGGCAATCCGGCGCCCTAAAAGGCGCCCGGAGGCGAGCGGGAAGAGCCCGTGACCGCTCCGGCCAGGCGCCGCGCCATGGATGAGGACGATGTCAGGGTCAGGGCTGGCCGAGGCTCGCGACCGCGCACCAGGCGCAGGCCCGCCCACGCCGAGGCGGTCGATGCGTTCGTCGCTGGCGTTGACCGTGGCCGATATCGCTGCGTGATCGGCGACAGAGTCGTCACCGCCATGAAGGCACGAGAGCTTGGCCGGGGCAACATAGCGGTCGGCGACACCGTGAGCCTGGCCGGCGACGTCTCGGGACAGCCAGGCAGCCTGGCCAGAGTGGTCAGGATCGCGCCGAGGCGCACCGTCCTGCGCAGATCAGCCGACGATACCGATCCAGTCGAGCGGATAATCGTGGCGAACGCCGATCAGCTCGTGATCGTCAGTGCGCTCGCCGATCCGCCGCCCAGGTTGCGGCTGATCGACAGGTTCCTGGTGGCGGCCTACGACGCGTCGATCGAACCCGCGCTCGTGCTGACCAAGGCCGACCTGGCCGGCCCGGAAGCCATCGTGCCGATTTACGCCCCGCTGGGCCTGCGCATCCTGGTACTCGGGCGCCCGATCAGCGAGTCCGTGCTAGCCGACCTGCGGGGCCTGCTCGCAGGCCGGCTGAGCGTGCTAGTTGGGCACTCGGGCGTCGGCAAGTCCACCTTGGTCAACACCTTGATACCGGACGCCGACCGGGCCGTCGGCGCGGTCAGCCCGGTGACGGGACGCGGCAGGCACACCTCGTCGTCGGCGGTCGCGCTGGCCTTGCCTGGCGGCGGCTGGATCATCGACACTCCTGGGCTGCGCAGCTTCGGGCTGGGTCACATGTCGGCCGAACGGGTGGTTCGCGCGTTTCCCGACCTAGCGGAAGGGACCGCCGGCTGCCCGCCGGGCTGCAACCACCTCCAGCGGGACTGCGGTCTCGACGACTGGGTGGCAGCGGCAGCCGACGCGCTCGGGCCGGGTAACACGGCCGCTGCTCCGGCCGACGCGGCCGCGTCGCTGGCGGCCAGGCTCGACTCGCTGCGACGGTTGCTCCGCAGCCGGGAACCTGGCGACAGCGCCGGCGAGGACGCAGACTACCCGGTGCCCTAAAAGGCGCCCGCAGGCGAGCGGGAAGAATTCTCGGCAGACCGGTCATGGTCACTGTGCCGCATTAGCGATAGCGTTTCGCTGCATGGCGGGTTTCGACGATGACCTGCGGTTCGCCCACGTGCTCGCTGACGCGGCGGACGATATCACCATGCGCCGATTCCGGGCGCTTGACCTCAGCGTTCAGTCGAAACCAGAC
>JASIBM010000044.1 GCA_030045175.1 Streptosporangiaceae bacterium
CGCCTCCGCGCTGGCCTGCGCCAGCCCCGCGACGTGCAGCACGCCGGCCATGGCCGACCCGCCGACGGCGGGGTCGAGCCCGGCGTCGCGCGCCGCCTGCCTGATGGCGGCCAGCGCGGCATCGAGGTCTCCCGGCCAGAACGCGACCTGCACCACCGTGCCGTCTGACAACATCGTGCCGTCTGACAACATCGTGCCGTCTGACAACACCGCGCCGTCTGACAACACCGCGCCGCCTGGCCCCGGGCCCGCGCCCCACCACGGCGGCGGATCCTCGCTCACGGTCGCGCCCGCGTCCAGCAGGCCGGCGATCAGCCTGGCCCGCTCGGCCACACCGCTCGCGTCGCCCTCCACGGCGATGGCCACGCTGACCGGCGAGCCGGCGCCTGGCCAGTCGATCTCGGCGGCGACCGGGGCGTGCGGCGACTCGATCGCCGCCGTGAGCAGGCCGCACGCGTCAGCCGCCACCGCGCCGCGCGCCACCACGTAGGCCGTCGCCGCGGGCACCGGGTGCAGCCGGAACGTCGCCTCGGTGATCAGCCCGAGCGTGCCACGAGACCCGGCGAACAGCTTGCCCAGGTCATAGCCGGCTACGTTCTTGACCACCTTGCCGCCAGAGCGTGCGACCGTCCCGTCCGCCCGGACGATCGTGATCCCGATCAGCAGGTCCCTTCCGCTTCCATAACGCAATCGCAGTGGCCCGGCTACGCCGGCCGCGAGCACGCCACCGATCGTGCCACGGGTCGATCCATGGTCGCCCCCAGACCCGGGCAGTCGCCGCGCGAGCGGCGGGTCGAGCGCAAGCCGCTGGCCGGCCGCGCCGAGCGCTTGCGCCAGGCGATCGAGGGTGATCCCGGCCTGCACGCTCACCACCAGGTCAGCGGCCTCGTGCTCGATGACCTGGTCCATGCCGGTCACGTCGATCACCAGGTCGCAGCGTCGCGGCGGATAACCCCAGCCCAGCTTGGAACCCGCGCCGCGCGGCACCACGGCCAGCCCGAGGCCGGCCGCCGCCCGCAGCAACTGGCTGGCCTCCTGCGTGCTCGCTGGTGAGGCCACGGCCGATGGCCGGACCCCGCCGACGGCATCGGCCGGCCCAGCTCGCCTGACCGCCTGGCAGGCCGCGGCGATCGACCGGGGGATCGAGTCAGCGGCCATCGGCACCCGCCAAGAGCGGTTTGCTTGGCATTGTCACAACAGCTCCACTTGGCCGGTGGCGACCAGCGGATGCGAGCCGCGCCGGACGCCGGGGACCTCGCCGCACAGTCGCGGCGTGGGGAAGATCTTGCCCGGGTTGCACAGGCCGGCCGGATCGAACGCGCAGCGAAGCAGTTGCATCGTGTCCAGGTCGTCGGGCCCGAACATGCGAGGCATGTACTTGGACTTGTCCGCGCCGACGCCGTGCTCGCCGGTGATCGAGCCGCCGTTGCTGATGCACTCATCGAGTATCGCGCCGGAGAGCTCCTCGGCCGCGGCTGCCTGCTCGGCGCTCGCGTCGTCGAACAGCACGAGCGGGTGCAGGTTGCCGTCGCCGGCGTGGAAGACGTTGGCCACCCTGATCCCGGCCCGGGCGGAAAGCTCGCTGATCCGGTCGAGCACCCGCGGCAGGGCGGTGCGCGGCACGACGCCATCCTGCACGATGTAGGCAGGGCTGATCCGCCCGACGGCGGCGAACGCCGACTTGCGGCCGGTCCATATCGCCGCGCGCTCGGCCGGGTCGGCGGCCTCCCTGATCTCGAACGAGCCCTCCTGCTCGCAGAGCGCTCGCACGGCCGCGACCTCGGCCGCGACGTCGCCGGCCGGGCCGTCGAGCTCGACGATCAGCACCGCGCCCGCGCCCTGCGGGTATCGGCACGCCACCGACGCCTCGGCCGCCTCGATGGACAGGGCGTCCATCATCTCGATGGCGGCGGGCAGCAGGCCGGCGCCGATGATCGCGGACACCGCGGCGCCGCCGTGCCCGGTCGTGCTGAACGCGGCTAGCAAGGTCGTCACTGCCTGCGGGATCGGCGTCAGCTTCACCACGACCTTCGTCACGATGCCGAGCGTTCCTTCTGAGCCGGTGAACGCCCCGATCAGGTCGTACCCTGGCGCGGCGCCGGTGCCGTCGCCGAGCCAGGTCAGCTCGCCCATGGGGGTGACGACCTCCAGGCCGGTCACGTGGTGCACGGTGAAGCCGTGCTTGAGGCAGTGCGCGCCGCCGGAGTTCTCGGCCACGTTCCCGCCGATCGAGCAGACCTGCTGGCTGGACGGGTCGGGCGCGTAGAACAGGCCGAACGGCCGCGCCGCCGTGCTCACGGCCAGGTTGGTGACGCCAGGCTCCACGACAGCCCGGCGGCTGGCCGGGTCGATCTCGATGATCCGGCGCATCCTGGCGGTCACGATAAGCAGGCCGTCGGCTCGGGGCAGGGCGCCACCGGACAGGCCGGTGCCGCTGCCGCGGGCGACGAAGGGAACCGCCGCCTGCGCGCACGCCCTGACCACGGCGGCCACCTGCCCGGCCGTCTCGGGCAGGACGACGAGGCCGGGAGCGCAGCGATGAGACGTCAGCCCGTCGCACTCGTAGGTGCGCAGCTCCATCGGGTCGGAGATGACCGCGTCCTGGCCGCAGATCTCGGCCAGCACCGGGGCAAGCCGGACCAGGGCGCCGAAGGTGCCAGGGTCGGGTTGGTCTTGCGCGCCCATGTCCGCCTCCTGCGTCGCCCGTGGCTGGCCGCCGCTGATGGTCTGTCCTGCACATCATCTCCCGCGCTGGCAGCGAGATTCGACCCCCGGTTGGTTGCTAAAGCATCGGCGCGCCGGGTGCGTGCGCCGACCTGGTTGCCGAGGGCTTCACATGGGCACTAATGGCCTGGCGCACCCTTTCGCCAGCACCCGGTGCCGACCGCCTGGGTGGTGCGCACCGCATTGAACACGCGCGTCTGGAGGCGCCCGACGGCGGCCAGATTCGCGGCAAACCAGGAGGCAGTCAGTGAACGACGACGACGTCACCCAGGAAGTATTCGGCGCGGTGCGGGCGACGGTTCCTGATGCCAGAACGCGTGCTCAAGTCCAGCACGTCAGATCCGCCGTGCGGGCGCGTCGAAAGCCGCGCGGGCTCACCAGGCTCGCCGGCGCCGGGCTCTGCGCTACGGTCGCCGTAACGCTCGGCATCTCAGCCATCGATGCGGGCCGGAGCGCGTCCGGGCGCCAGCCGAACCACCTAGTGCCCGCGGCGGTGCACGCGTCCCATAAGGATCGGGCACCTCGCCATGCCGAGACGATCGGAACTGTCGTTCACCATCGTCGCCAGCAGTTCAGGCGGCGCGCGGTGGTTGAGCCGCTCTCCGGAAATAGGTGACAGCCGGCAGAGATTGCCAGCGGCCTACACTATGCGCGCATGAGCGATCGTTTCACCAGCGAGTTGTGGCACGGCATCACCGACATTTACGGTGCCATCCTGGCGCACCCGTTCCTCACCGGGCTGACAGACGGCAGCCTGCCGCAGGACAGCTTCGTCTTCTATGTCGTCCAGGACGCGCTCTACCTGCGGCAATATGCCCGCGCGCTGGCGAACGTGGCGAGCAAGGCAACCGACACCGCTGGAACGGAGCTGTTCGCCAGGCATGCCGCCGGCGTCGTCGCGGTCGAGATGGGCCTGCACCAGTCGCTGCTTGCCGACCTCGGCATCGATCCCGCGGCGGTCGATGCGGAAGAGGCGCCCACGACGCTCGCCTACAACACCTACCTGCTGGCTGCCACCCAGGGCGGCTCGTACGCGGAAGGCGTCGGCACCGTGCTGCCCTGCTACTGGATCTACGGGGAGGTCGGCAAGCACCTGCTCGGCCGCGGCTCGCCCAACCCGCGCTACCAGCGCTGGATCGACACCTATGGTGGCGACGAGTTCGATGCCGAGGTCCGTGACGTCATCGCGGTCGCCGACAAGCTCGGCCCCGGTCTCGCCGCCGCCGAGCGCGAGCGGGTGCGGCGCCACTTCCGCCTGACCAGCCGGTACGAGTGGATGTTCTGGGACATGGGCTACCGTCAGCAGTCCTGGCCTGTGTAAGCCGCTCGTGGCGAGCCGGGCGAACATCGGCTTCTGCGACTTGTAGAGCCTGGGGAACTCGGCGTACAGGCGGTCGTAGGCGGCCCGGCTGGCGGGATCGGGCCGGAACGTGGCGCCGACGACGGCCAGTTCGCCCGCCTCGGCGGGGGAGACGGCGCCCAGCGCGATCCCGGCGAGGATGGCCGCGCCGCGCAGGTTCGCGTGCATCGGATCCGCGATCCGCTCCACCGCTCGGTCCATGACGTCGGCGTGGATCTGGCACCACAGGTCGGACAGGGCGCCGCCGCCGAACACTCGGACCGAGTCGAACCTTCGCCCGGCGAAGCGCTCCACCGCCTCGTGCAGCCACCGGTTGTTGTAGGCGACGCCCTCGAGCACGGCGCGGGTCATCGCGGCCAGGTCGGCCTTGAGTGAGAGGTTGTGAAAGCCGGCCCGGGCGTTCCTGTCGTCGACCGGAGAGCGCTCCCCGGCCAGCCACGGCGTGAAAAGCACCCCGCCCGCGCCGGGCGGAGCAGCGGCGGCGAGCTCGCAGAGGGCGTCGAAGCCCGGCCTGGACGTGGCGAGCCCTGGCATCGGCCCGATGACCTGGTCGCGCAGCCAGCGCAGGCACGCGCCCGCCGTCTCGTGGTTGTTCGCCACCAGGTAGCCACCTGGCAGCACGCCAGGCACCGTCGCGATCTGCCTGACCGGGTCGGTCTTCTTGCCTGGGACCGTGCAGCTCACCCAGGACGTGGTGCTGAGCGCCAGGTGGCACCGCGTCGCATCCGTGGTGCCGGTGCCGAGCGCGGCCGAGTGCAGGTCAGGCGTGCCAGCCACGACAAGCACACCGGGATCAAGCCCGATGGCGGCGGCGACGTCGGCGCGGACCGGCCCGATCACCGCCCCTGTCGCCAGCAGCGGCGGCAGCTTGGCCGGATCGATTCCGGCCAGCTTCACCAGGCGCTGGTCGTAGCCGAGCCGGCCGGGGCGCCTGTTGTCTGTGAGCCACGCCGCGGTCATCGATGCTGGCGACGCGGCGGCGGTCCCGGTGAAGCGCATCGAGACGTAGTCAACGGGCTCGAGGTACCAGCGCGCCGCCTGCGCGATGTCGGGGCGGTCCAGGCCGAGGTAGAGCATGTGCCCGATCGGGTCGGCGCCAGAGGTCGAGGGGGCTCCCGCCGTCTTCCTGATCCAGGCCGCCAGCGTCCGCGCCGAGTACCCGGAGATCGGCCCGCCGAACCGGCGCCTCGCGTGCCAGCCGCCTCGCGTGTCCATCCACAGCAGGCACGGGCCCACCGGAGTGCCGTCGGCGGCGACCGGCACGGTGCTCGCCCACTGCCCGGTCACGCTCACCGCGACGATCCGGCCTGGCGGTACCGCCCGGCTGCCTAGCGCCGCCTTGGCGGCGCCGGTGATCAGCTGCCACCACAGCTCGGCGTCTTGCTCGGCGCCCCCGTCGTCGGTCAGGGCCGTCTCGAGCTCCGCGCCCGTGGTCCAGGCCACCGTGCCAGCCAGCGAGACGAGCCCGACCTTGAGGCCGCTGGTCCCCAGGTCGATGGCGAGCGCGAATCTCTCGCCTGTGCCGGCCCGGGGGGACACTGAGCCCCCGGATCCCCCCGCGTCTGGGTCAGGCATCGGGGGGTATGGCCTGCTGCTGGTCCATCATGTCCGCCATGACCGCCTTGATGAACTCGTCCGCCGCCATGGTCATCCCCCCGGCAACGCCGCCGTAGATCGCGCCGCTCGACGTCGGCTGGCCGGCCTGGCCCTGGGCGTACTCCACGGCCGCCGCGAGGTCGGCTGCGAACGCCTGCGCCACGCCTGGCCGCGTCTGCGGCCTGGTCACCGCCATGTGCAGCGCGTTCGGGTACTGCTGGCCGTTGAATCGCCAGCCGCGCGGCCGCATGAAGTCGTTGACGTGGTAGATGTCGAACTCATCGGAGGTGAAGCTGAACAAGAACGTCGGCTTGCCCAGGATGCGCAGCTGCGGATGGGAGCGGACCGCTTGCTGCATCGCCTGCGACGTCTCGAAGATCTGGCGCGCGTAGGTGAGGTAACCCTCCCAGCCCAGGCTGACCATCGCCGCCCAGGTGGAGGCCAGCAGCCCGCCGGAGCGCGAGCCGTCCATCCCTGGCGAGCAGTACTTGCCACCGGTCCAGTCGGTCAGGTAGAAGTACTGCGCGTTGCGCAGCTCGCGACGCCGGAACACGACCACGGATGAGCCCTTGAACGCGTAGCCGTACTTGTGCGTGTCGGCGGAGATGCTCGTGACCCCTGGCACCCGGAAGTCGAACGCCGGCACGTCGTAGCCGAGTCGCTGGCCGAAGGGCAGGATGAACCCGCCCAGGCAGCCATCCACGTGCAGGCCGACCCCGTGGCGCAGCGCCAGGTCGGACAGCTGCCCGATGGGGTCGATGGTGCCGTACCCGTAGTTGCAGGCGGAGCCGACCAGCGCGATCGTGCTCGCGTCGAGGTGATCGGCGACCCAGTCCACGTCCACCTCGGTGGTGACCGGATCGACCGGCGCCCGGCGGAGTTCGACCCCGAACAGGTGGCACGCCTTGTCGAACGCCGGGTGCGCGGTCTCCGGCTTGATCAGGTTCGGCGTGGTGACGCCGCGCTCGGCCCTGGCCCAGTCCCGGTAGGCGAGCACGGCGTGCAGGATCGACCCGCTGCCCCCGGTGGTGACGAGGCCGCAGGGCGGGCCGTCGGTCACCGAGCCGCCGCCGAGCACGTCGAGGGTCATCGCGATGATCTCGGCCTCGAACTTGGTCATGCTCGGGCACATGTCCCGCTGCAGGGCGTTGACGTGCGCGAACTGCTCGAACGCCGAAGCCAGGAAGTGGTAGTGCTCGTGATCGCCGCAGTACATCGTGCCCGAGCACCTGCCGGTCTCCCAGAAGGAGTCTTCCTCGGCGCCGATCGCGGCAAGCTCGGCGAGAATCTCCTCACGCGGCCGCCCGTGCGCAGGAAGCGCCCGGTTGACCGCGAATCGCTCCGCATACGGAAATGAACTCATTTGATCAACCTAGCGGCCAGACCTGAATGCCGCTGCGGTGGCGGCGCGGCCTGGCCCTGCCTGGTCCCAGTAGCCGTAGCTGCCCTGCTCGCGCAGCTCGCGCGCCGCGCTTGCGACCGCGCCGAGTGCGGCGAACGCGAACGCCCCGCCCACCGAGATCCGCGCGACCCCGATGGCCGCGAGCTCGGCTACCGGCGGGGTCCCTGGCAGCGCGAGGACATTCACCGGCCTGTCGACAGCCGCGATTAGCTCCCGCAGGTCGTCGAGCCTGGTCACGCCGGGTGCGAACAGCACGTCTGCGCCCGCCTCCTGGTAGCTCCGCAGGCGGGCGATCGTGTCGGCGAGGTCAGGGTTCCCGCGGATATGGTTTTCCGCCCGCGCGGTCAGCACCATGTGAACGGGGCCGCCGTGCGCGACCTCGGCCGCGGCCGCCACCCGGTCGGCGGCGAGCGCATGGTCGTAGATCAGGTCGTTGCCGTGCCCGGCGAAATCCTCGACCGAGCAGCCGGCCAGGCCGGCGTCGAGCGCGAGCCGGACCGTCTGCGCGACGCCGTCCGGGTGGTCGGCGAAGCAGTTCTCCAGGTCGGCGGAGACAGGAACGTCGACGGCGGACACGATCGAGGCGGCGTGCGCGATCGCCTCGTCGCGGCTGACCGAACCGTCCGGCCTGCCCATCGTGGCTGCGAAGCCACTGCTCGTGGTCGCGAGCGCGGCGAAGCCGAGCGATTCGAGCAGCCTGGCCGACCCGCGGTCCCACGGGTTCGGCATCAGCAGCGGTTGGGTGCTGCCTCCCCGCTGGCCGTGGTGCAGGGCAAGGAATCGCTCGGCCTTTTCGCGCTGGTTCGTCATGGTGAAACAGCTTACGTTTTAACCTCGCCCTGCTCAGCAGTGCTCGGGTTAAAACGTAAGCACCGGGCGGCAGGACAGCACGGTCCAGCCCAGGGCGCCGGCATGGAAACCTCCTGTGGATTAGGGCATGTGCTCGTACGCGGGCAAGGTCAGGAACTCGGCGTAGTCGTCGGCGAGCGCCACGTCCTTGAACAACCCGACCGCCTCGGCGAACTGCGCGGCGTCGTAGGCAGCGCCGTAATCGGCGGCGATCTTGGCGAGCTCCTCGTCGATGAAACGCTCGACCAGCGCCTTGGTGACCCGCGGGCCTTCGGCCAGCGCGATGTCATTGTGGATCCACTGCCAGACCTGTGACCTGGAGATCTCGGCGGTCGCCGCGTCCTCCATCAGATTGAAGATCGCCACCGCGCCTTGCCCGGCCAGCCAGCTCGCCAGGTACTGAAGGCCCACGCTGATGTTGTTGCGCAGTCCGGCCTCGGTGACCTCGCCGGGCGTGCTCGCGATGTCGAGCAGCTCGGCGGCGGTCACCGCGACGTCGTCGCGCAGCCTGCCGAGCTGATTCGGCGAGTCGCCGAGCACGCCGTCGAAGATCTCGCGGCAGACGGGAACCAGGTCGGGGTGCGCGACCCACGAGCCGTCGAACCCATCGCGAGACTCGCGCGCCTTGTCCTCGCGCACCTTGGCCAGGGCTCGCTCGTTGACCTCAGGGTCACGCCGGCTCGGTATGAACGCGGCCATCCCGCCCATGGCGTGGGCGCCGCGGGCGTGACAGGTCTTGACGAGCAGCTCGGTGTAGGCGCGCATGAACGGCGCGGTCATCGTCACGGCGTTGCGGTCCGGCAGCACGAAGTCGCGGCCTCTGGTGCGGAATTTCTTGATGATGCTGAACTGATAGTCCCAGCGTCCGGCATTCAGTCCAGCGCTATGCTGGCGAAGTTCGAACAGGATTTCTTCCATCTCGAACGCCGCGGGAATGGTCTCGATCAGCACGGTCGCCCTGATCGTGCCCCGTGGGATACCGAGCGCGTCCTGTGCCAGGTTGAACGCGTCATTCCACAGCCTGGCCTCAAGATGGCTCTCCATCTTGGCCAGGTAGAAATACGGCCCCTTGCCCTTGGCGATCTGGCGGGAGGCGCAGTGGTAGAAATACAGCGCGAAATCGAACAGGCTGCCAGAAACCCGCTGGCCATCGACGAGCACGTGCTTCTCGTCCAGATGCCAGCCGCGCGGCCGCACCACGATCGTGGCTAGCTCGCCGTCCGCGGCGAGCCGGTACTCCTTGCCGTCGGCACTGGTGAAGTCGATGGTGCGGTCGAGCGCGTCCTTGAGGTTGAGCTGGCCGGTGATCATGTTGTCCCACAGCGGGGTGTTCGCGTCCTCGAAGTCGGCGAGCCACACCCTGGCGCCCGAATTCAGCGCGTTGATGGTCATCTTCGCCTCGGTGGGGCCGGTGATCTCGACCCTGCGGTCGACAAGGCCGGGCGCCGGCGGGGCAACCCGCCAGGTACTGTCGGCCCTGACCGGCCCGGTCTGCGGCAGGAAGTCAAGGGTCGCGCCCTCGATGAGCTCGGCCTGACGGCGCTGGCGCGCCGCGAGCAACTCCGCCCTGCGCGGGCCAAGCTCCCTGCTCAGCAGCGCCACCAGAGCCATGGCTTCTACGGTCAGGATCTCGTCGTAACGATCTGAAGTCGCGCCCAGGATCTCGATGCCGTCGCCGTGGCTCATCAGCGCCTGCCCTTCCTTGCGTCGAGGTTTGATCATGTCATGGCGGGCACAATCGCGCTCACCCTGGTGTTATTAACGTGACGGGCGCAGCCTCTCGTGGCAGCATCGATGGGGACCGCCCGGTTAGCGGGGGCCGACCAGCAAAGCTGGCCTTGTTCTGGATGGCAGATGACAGCAAACGCAGACAAATACCTTGACTATCGCAGTGAGGTCGGCTACGCCGGCCAGGCCGGTGAATCTGAGGCTGATGAGGCTTACGATCCCGGTCAGCTCGACCTGGAAGACCGGAATTCGCTGCGCCGGGTGGCCGGGCTGTCGACCGAGTTGCAGGACGTCAGCGAGGTCGAATACCGGGCACTGCGGCTCGAGCGCGTCGTGCTCCTCGGCGTCTGGACCGACGGCACTCAGGCGATGGCCGAGCACTCGCTTCGCGAGCTCGCGCAGCTAGCCCAGACGGCGGGCTCGACGGTACTCGACGGGCTGATCCAGCGCAGGGGCAGGCCTGACGCGTCGACCTACGTCGGCGCGGGCAAGGCGGCTGAGCTGGCCGAACTGGTGGCCGCGACCGGCGCGGACACGGTGATCTGCGACGGCGAGCTGACCCCTGGGCAGCTTCGCAAGCTTGAAGGAGTGGTCAGGGTCAAGGTTGTCGACCGGACCGCCCTGATCCTGGACATCTTCGCCCAGCACGCCAGGAGCAAGGAGGGCAAGGCGCAGGTCGAACTGGCCCAGATGCAGTACCTGCTGCCGAGGCTGCGCGGCTGGGGCGAATCGCTGTCCAGGCAGGCAGGTGGCCGGGTGGCCGGCGGCGGCGGCATAGGGACCAGGGGTCCAGGCGAGACCAAGATCGAGACGGATCGGCGCCGCATCAGGACCAGGATCGCCAGGCTGCGCAGGGACATCGCCGAGATGTCCGTGGGCCGTGAGGTCCAGCGAGGCCAGCGGCGCAGGCGCGAGGTGCCGTCGGTCGCCATCGCCGGGTACACCAACGCCGGCAAGTCCAGCCTGCTCAACAGGCTGACCGGAGCGCATGTCCTGGTTGATGACTCGTTGTTCGCCACGCTCGATCCCGCCGTGCGCAAGGCCAGGCTGCCGTCGGGAGCGCCGTTCACGCTGACTGACACCGTGGGCTTCGTACGGCACCTGCCGCACCAGCTCGTCGAGGCTTTCAGGTCCACGCTCGAGGAGGTCTCGCAGGCCGACCTGATCCTGCACGTGGTGGACAGCTCGGACGACGACCCGCGCAGCCAGATCGGTGCGGTGCGGGAGGTGCTGGCCGAGATCGGCGCGCGGGATGTGCCCGAGCTCGTCGTGTTCAACAAGGCGGACGCGGCGGACGCGATCGACCTGAAGGGACTGCAACTCGCCGAGCCGAGGTCGGTCGTGGTCTCTGCCCGGACCGGTGACGGGCTCGCCGACCTGCTTGCCGAGGTCGAGCGGCTGCTGCCGCGGCCGTCCGAGCAGGTCAGCGTCGTGCTTCCGTACGCCAGGGGCGACCTGCTTGCCAGGGCTCACCGTGACGGTGAGGTGCTGCGGGTGCGGCATACCGAAGCGGGGACCGCGCTCACCGCGCGGGTGCCGCCCGCGCTCGCCGCCGAGCTCGGCGGTTACGTCGTGACGGCCGACCTGGCCTGAGGCGGTGCTGGCCTGAGGCCGCGCCTGGCAAGCGTCGGCATTTCGCGACTCATCCCATCAGGCCGTCCGGTAGTTAGTTCGTCTCCACGGATTCCCGGTATCGGGTGATGCGGTCCTGGCTGGCAACCGATATGGTTATTGCGTTTCCCTGAGCAAATCCCGTGGTCGATGTCTTCCGATTCACCAGAGGGAGCGATGAGCTTTCGCCTCCTTACCAACATCGGTCGGCTGTGGACCGGCTCGGAGATGTGGGGTAATTCTGCGATTTTGATGCAGAATGATCGCATCGCCTGGGTTGGACCGGCGGCCCACCTGCCGGCGAGGCTCCCCGGGATCATTGAGGACATAGTCGACGTCGACCACGTCGAGAACCTCGGCGGCGCTCTTGTCACCCCGGGGCTGATCGATGCGCACGCTCACCCGGTCTACGCCGGGAACAGGTGGGCTGAGCTGGCCATGCGCTCGGGCGGGGCGTCGCTGAACGAGATCATCTCGGCAGGCGGAGGCCTGCCATCCACCGTGACGGTGACCAGGGGCACGGACCCGTGGACGCTGTGCAACTACGTTCGCGGCCGGATGCGGGAGTGGCTGCTCAGCGGGACCACGACCGTCGAGGCCAAGACCGGCTACCACCTGACCAGGGACGGTGAGCTTGCCGACGTCCGGCTGCTGCGCTCGCTGGAGAAGGAGCCGGGGATGCCCCGGATGCACGTCACCTTCCTGGCGGCCAACGCGTTGCCGCCGGAATTCTTCGGCCGCCGCGCCGACTACGTGGACGCGGTAGGCAGGTGGTGCGCGGACGCGGCGACGGCCGGAGCCGACAGCGTGGACGTCTGCTGCGGCGACGGGCAGTTCAGCGATCACGAGTCGCGCTGGATTCTCATGGCAGGACGCGCGGCGGGCCTGCTGCCGAGGCTGCACGCGGCCGGCGGGTCCCGCTTCGGCGCGGCCAGGCTCGCGGCAGAGCTAGGCTGCGCCTCCGCGGACCTGCTCGACGGCGCGACCGACGAAGACGTGATGGCGCTGGCCAAGGCCGGCGTCGCCGCGGTGGTGTGCGCGGCGCCGAATTGCTCGGAGACCAGGCGGACCCCGCCGGTGCGCGACATGCTCGATCGCGGCGCCACCGTGGCGCTCGGGTCCGGCCACTCACCGGGCACGAACGGGATCACGTCCATGCCGCTGGCGATCACGCTAGCGGTGGACAACCTCGGGATGAGCGTCACAGAGGCGCTGCGGGCGGCGACCGTTGGCTCGGCGCAAGCGCTGCGCGCACCAGACCGGGGCGTGCTCGCGCGTGGCCGGCTCGCTGATGTCGTCGCCTGGGACGCCGACCACGAGGGAGCCTTCGCCTGGGCCTACGGCCTGCGGCCATACCGGATCTGGCGCGGCGGCGAGCCGGTCGTCAGCTAGTCCCTGATTCACGTCGTGTGAACCGCACGGCCGATGCCGGCGTCATTCATGTGACGGTTGGGCGGCAGCGCCTGGCCGTTGTCGTGGGGCGGCCCGGCTAGCGGCGGCTGCTCCATGTTGCCCCGTTCATGAACCCGAGCGCACTGCCGATGTGGAGGCAGCAGTATGAAGCGATTCACCTGGCGCTTCATGGTCGTGGCCGGCTGTGCGCTGGCGCTGACGCCGGCTGGGCCGGCGGTCGCCGCCGGGCGCCGTCCACCCCGGGCCGACGGCCCTGGGTGCTTCCAGGTCGCGGCCACAGTCCGGGTGGGCACGGCACCTGAGGCGGTCGCGGTCGACCCTCGCACTGACCTTGTATACATCGCGAACATCGGCGGCAAGGCGACAAAGTTCCGCAGCTCGGTATCGGTGATCAGCGGCCGCAGGTACCGGGTGACGAGCACGATCGGCACCGGCTACGGGCCGGGAGCGATCACGGTGAATCCGGCCACCGGCCTGGTCTACGTGACCGAGAGCCTGAACGCCAACCAGGTCACCGTCATCGACCCGCAGGCGCGGTCGGTCATCTTCCGGATCCCGCTGACTGGTGATCTAGGCGGCCTTGCCGTGGACCGCCTGACGAACCTGCTGTACGTGGCGGGCCCGGGCACCAACACGGTGCGGGTGATCAGCGGCAAGAACAATACGGTGGTCGCCACGATCACCGTGCCCCAGATACCGCAGGCGGTCTCGCTGATACCTAAGGACAGCACGCTCTTCGCGGCCGATGGCGGCGGAGTGCGATCCAAGCACGGCTTCGTCTCGATCATCAACACAAGCACCCGCACCGTCGTCCAGACCCTGCGCGTCGGCCGCCAGCCCGATGCCGTCGCCGCCGACTGGATGACGGGACGTGCCTAC
>JASIBM010000296.1 GCA_030045175.1 Streptosporangiaceae bacterium
ACCGGAGCGCGGGGAGGTCCCGATGCGCTCGCATCATAAGTGGATTGGATATCCACCGGGGCAGATAACGTCGACTACCTGGACTTGGTGACCGAGGAGGTGAAGCGCCGGCCAGTCGCCCCGGCCGACCCGGGGCGCACCCGCGCGCGTGGCTGGCCCGGTTCGACCATCCGGAGCTGCACCTATGTCAACGTATCCTCGCACACCGGGCCATACTTCACGCTAGAGGTACCGTTAGTAACGAGAGCCTCGCACACCTCAGTGGCGGACCCATAACCAACAGAGGAGTAAAAGACAGTTCTATTGCTGACAAACGTTCCGTGGAGCCGCCTCGAGAGCGCCAGGTGGGTGCCCTGCCAGAACCTGACTCGCTCGGTCAGGCCAGTCTGCCTATGATCTATAGAGGCCGACTGGCCGCATACGGTGTTGGCTTCAAAGTAGATAGCACCGTACATGCCGTTGCCATAAGCAGATCCCTTGTACCCGATAGTGCAGTCGTATAGCGGCTTCACGCGGTGCTGGAGCGTCACGGTCTTTCCTGTGCTTGCGGCCGCGTGCGTCGCCGCGGCCATGGCCGTCGCGCCCGGCAGCAACAGGCCGAGAGCTGGCGCGGCGCCGAGCGCGTAATGTACTTTCTTCATGAAGCGATCTCCATTCATCGTTCAGGACCGGCGTTGTGCATCGGCCGGAAGCGCGCCGGCTCGCTGATTCCTGGCAGCTGATCGGCGGGATATCCGGCCAGCTGCGGCCTGGGGAGGATAGACATGGGCCGACTATGTTGCCCGCCTATTCTCGCGCGCGTGTAGCAGCAGGGTCCATGAGGTTTTACCGGCAGTTTTTGCCGGCAGTTTCCCGGCAGTTCCTGATTCTCGCCTGGCGCGACCGGAGGCGACGGACACCATCGGGGGCCCGCTGATCCCGGGCCAGTGGCAGCCGGTGCGGCGGGGTCTTCCGCGACGGCACGCCGAGACCTGCCAAGGTGGCCGGCGTCACCTCGGGCTGGTGGGCGCCGGGCAGAGCCACCCGCCGGGCCGTGGTCACCGCCGACCCGGGCACTGCGCCAGAGCAGGCCACCTGGTACCCGGCCCAGCCTGCTCTCGCCCGGCGATCAGCGTGCGGCAAGCAGCCCGCAGTTGCGATGCGGAAGAACTCGTCCGGCGCGTGCGGCCTGTCGATGGCACGGAGCTGGCTACCGGCTCGGGAGTGATCGCGGTAGCCCGAGCCAGGGCAGCACGCTGTTGTCGAAGCGGGTGATGCCGCAGATCCGGTCGCCGGCGAGGGTGAGCACGAAGAAGCCGGTCGCGTGGCGGGTTCCGGGGACGCGCAGGTATGCCGCGAACGCGGGCTGGCCGTTGGCTCGGGCCGGCACGAGGTCGAACCTGCGGCCCGCGCCGAGCTGGCGGGCCCAGAAGCGGGCCACGGCGTCGCGGCCCTGGTATCCGAATGGCTCGGGAGGCATGGCGATGAAGACGTCGTCGGTCAGCAGGGCTACCAGCGCGTCGAGGTCGGCCGATTCCCACGCGCGGGCGAACTTGGCCACGATCGCGTCCTCGGCGGGCGAGCCGGCGGCGGGCGGCGGCTGGTGGCCGGTGGCCGGCTGCTGCCGGCGCTGCAGGCTGGCGCGGGCTCGTTTGAGGGCGCTGTTGACCGACGGGACGGTCACTTCCAGCATCTGGGCTACCTCGCTGGCGCGGAATCCGAGGACGTCGCGCAGGATGAGGACGGCGACCTGGCGCGGCGGCAGCAGCTGCAGGGCGGTGACGAAGGCCAGCGAGATGGCTTCGGCCTGCTCGTAGCGGGCCTCTGGCCCGGGCGGCCGGCCGGTGGCGCCCTCGAGGAGGGCGTCAGGGAACGGCTGCAGCCAGGCGGGCTCCTCACGCGGGGTCGGCACGGGTGGTTCGAACACAGACATGTCCCATTCCCTGGCCGGGCGCCGGCTCGCCGCGCGTCGCGCGTTGAGGCACCGGTTGGTGGCGATCTTGTACAGCCAGGTGCGCAGCGAGGCGCGTTCCTCAGTGAACCCGGCGATGCCTTGCCAGGCGGCCAGCATCGTCTCCTGGACGGCGTCCTCGGCGTCGGCGAAGGATCCGAGCATCCGGTAGCAGTGCACCTGCAGCTCCCGCCGGTGGGACTCGGCCAGCTCGCGGAACGCCTCGCCATCTCCTGCCCGCGCCCGTGACAGACGATCGGCTGTCACCATCGTGCGCTCCTTCCTTCCGCGCCGCGTCGTGCCTCTGCCCGGTATATACACCGCCCGGGGCGCGAACTGGGCGGCTCGCGGGCGCCCAGTTTCCCGGTGCCGCGGTGTATGCACTACCGGCCCGCCCGGACGATCCGCCCGCCGGATCGTGCCGCAGCAACTGGAAACGACCTGGAAGGCTGACGATGGAATCGTCCGCATCGGCCGGGCGCGCGGCGTCCGCCGTTCTCGATCGCCGCCGCCGGTGAACCCGCGCGTCTCGGGTATGCACCGCAAAGCAGCCAGCCGCAGCAAGCCAGTGAGCAGGACGCTCGCTCGCATGCTCGCCGGCTGGCGGACGGGCTTGCCGAGGCCTGTCATCGTTCTTCAGGCTGGGACCGCGGTCAACTACTTCGGCACCGGGCTGGTCCTTCCCTTCGAGATCATCTACCTGCACCAGGCCCGCGGCTTCCCGACCGCGACCGCGGGGCTGGTGCTGGCGGCGGTCATGGGAACGGCGGCGGTCGTGACGCCCCTTTCGGGTGCGCTGCTCGATCGTTTCCGCGCGAAGCCGCTCCTGATCACCGGCAATCTCGCGAGCGCACTTGGCTACGCGGGCTTCGCATTCGCCGGCCGTCCCTGGCAGGCCTTCGCCTGCGCGGCCGTCGGCGGCGCCGGATTCGGAATCGCGAACACCGCGAACCAGGTTCTGAGCCTGACCCTGGTCTCAGCCGAGCAGCGCGCCTCCTCGATCGCGCTCCGCCGAGTCGCAGGCAACTTCGGTCTCGGCAGCGGCGCGACGGTTGCGGGCTTCATCGTCGCTTCCGCCGATCACCTGCGCGCGTTCCAGGCGCTCTACCTCTTCGACGGCCTCACCTTCGCTGTCTTCGCGCTGGTCGTGCTCGCGGGAATTCCCAATCCCCGCCTTGCGAATACCGCGCCGGCGAACGACAGGGGAACAGGCTTCCGGGCAGTTGCTCACGATCGGATCTTCCTCATCCTGATCGCCGCCAACATCGTGTTCGTGATGACCGGCGGCGCGCTCTTCTCCAACATCCTCGCGCCGTTCGCGAAGGCGCACACGCCGGTCGGACCGGGCGAGATCGGCATCGTCTTCTT
>JASIBM010000045.1 GCA_030045175.1 Streptosporangiaceae bacterium
ACCGTGGCCGAGGACGAGACCGTGGCCGTCGGCGCCGAACTAGCGATCATCGATGAGGACGGGGCCGGCGAGGCCAGCGTGGCTGACGTGGCAGAGTCGCCGGCCACGGCTACCGTCAACGGGACGACCGCTGGCGGCGTCGTCCCGGACCGGATCGTCGCGGACGGGTTCGCCACCGGGCAGATGGCAACGCCAGCGACAACCTACGCCGAGCCGCCGCAGCCCACCCCCCCGCCACCGGCGCCCGCCGGGCCGCCCGCGTATGCCGAGCCACCCGCGTACGCCGAGCCACCCGCGTACGCCGAGCCGACGCCGTATCCAGAGCCGGTCCCCTACGCGGAGCCGGTCCAGTACACCGAGCCCGTGCCCTTGGAGACCGAGCCACGGGCATATGCCGAGCCCGTGGCCGCGTACCCGGGCCCCGCGCAGTACCAGGCCCAGGCCCCGGCCGCGCCAGCCTACGCCGAGCCGGCCGCCGCGACGATCTCGGACGAGGTAGCCGAGAGCCCTTACGTGACTCCCCTGGTCAGAAGGCTGGCGGCGGAGCACGGCATCGACCTGGCCACGATCGCCGGCACCGGGGTAGGCGGGCGGATCAGGAAGCAGGACGTGCTCGATGCCGCTAGCAGAAGGCGTGCCGAGCAGGCCACGGCCGTCGCGCCAGCGGCGGTAGCGACACCGCCGGCCTACGTGACCCAAGCCCCAGCCTCAGCCTCAGCCGCGGCGGCGTTCGCGCCACCCGCACCGCCGACGGCCTTCCGCCCACCAGCACCACCAGCACCACCAGCGCCGCTGGCACTACCAGTACCACCCGCGCCATTCACCCCGCCAGTCCCACCCGCACCCCCTGCGGATGCCCGGACCGAACCAGGCCCGGCCTTCGGCCAGCCTGGCTTCGCGCCCGCTGCGGCGCCCGTCGCCAGCCTGCGCGGCACCACCGAGCGGCTGTCCCGCGCGCGGCAGGTCATCGCCCAGCGCATGGTCGAGTCACTCCAGACGTCGGCGCAGCTCACCACCGTGGTCGAGGCAGACGTGACGGCCATCGCCAGGCTCCGCGACCAGGCCAGGGCGGCCTTCGAGGCCAGGGAGGGCGTCAAGCTCTCGTTCCTGCCCTTCTTCGCGCTGGCCGCGGTGGAGGCGCTCAAGGTCCATCCCAAGCTCAACGCCGTCATCGACACCACGAGCGGGACCGTGACGTACCACGACGCCGAGCACCTCGGCATCGCGGTGGACACCGACCGCGGGCTGATGGTGCCGGTGATCAGGAACGCCGGCGACCTGAACATCGGCGGGCTGGCTCGCAAGGTCGCTGACCTGGCACAGCGGACCAGGGCTGGCCAGGTGAGCCCGGACGACCTGACCGGCGGGACATTCACGCTCACGAACACCGGGAGCAGGGGCGCGCTGTTCGATACCCCGATCATCAACCAGCCGCAGGTCGCGATCCTTGGCACCGGCACAGTGAACCGTCGCGCCGTGGTCGTCGAGGACCCGGCGCTCGGCGAGGTGATCACCGTTCGCTCGGTCGTCTACCTGGCCCTGACCTATGACCACAGGCTGGTAGACGGCGCCGACGCCGCACGGTTCCTCGTCACCGTCAAGAACAGGCTCGAACAGGGGGCATTCGAGGCTGAACTCGGCCGGTGAAGTCTCGCCGCCGTGCGAGTCGCGATATCCGGGTCGACTGGGCTGATCGGCGGCAACCTCGCCACCGATCTCGCGTCCGACGGCGTCGAGGTCGTGCGCTTGGTGCGGCGGGTGCCCCGCCGCGCTGACGAGATCGGCTGGGACCCGCTCGCGGCGAACGGCCTCGACCCGGCAGCGTTGCGCGGCGTGGACGCCGTCGTGCACCTGTCTGGCGCGCCGATCGCGCGCGGGCGCTGGACCGCAGCGAGGAAGGCAGAGCTTCGGGCCAGCCGGATCGCCTCGACCAGCACGCTGGTCTCCGCGATGGTCGCTGCCGGCGCCGGGCCTCGCGTGCTCGCGTGCGGCTCGGCGATCGGCTACTACGGCCAGGCCGGTGACCGGGCAGTGGACGAGTCCGCGCCGCAAGGCGCCGGGTTCCTCGCCGACCTCGTGCACGACTGGGAAGCCGCCGCCGGCCCAGCCAGCGCCGCCGGCCTCAGGGTCGTGAACCTGCGCTCCGGAATCGTCCTCGCGCCCGGCGGCGGGATGCTGGGACCCCTGCTGCTGCCGTTCAGGCTCGGCCTCGGGGCCAAGCTCGGCTCAGGGAGCCAGTACCTGTCCTGGATCAGCATCACCGACGAGGTGCGCGCGATCAGGTTCGTGCTCGATGACGACCAGATCACCGGCCCGGTCAACCTGACGGCGCCTGAGCCGGTGACCAACGCCGAGTTCACCAGGGCGCTCGCCCGGGCGCTTGGCAGGCCGGCCGTGCTCGGCATCCCGGCGACCGCGTTGCGCCTGGCGCTCGGAGAGGTCGCGAGCGAGTTGCTCGGCAGCGCCAGGGTCCTGCCAGGCGCGCTCACGGCCGCGGGCTTCAGCTTCCGGCATCGGGCCATCGGCGACGCGCTGCGCGATCTGCTTGGCACGCCCTAAGCGGCTACCTCGCTGTCGGCGGGCGCCACCTTGCTCCTGGCTCGGGCCAGCCGCAGGCGCCGCCACGCCGTGCCAGTGTCCGGCCCAAGCAGCGGGATGCGCCACAGCGGCGGCGTCGGACCCTCGATCCCCTCATACCGCATGACCTGGCCGACCGTGATGCGCAGCAGCCGCCTGGCCATCAAGATGGCGAGCAAAGCCAGCGGCAGCTCCACGGCCAGCGCCGATGCCAGGCTTTCCCAGAATCCGGGCTTGTCCAGGTCCAGCACGACGTCGAACCAGGCGTCGCAGATCAGCAAGGTGGCGAGCACGACCAGCGCGATGATGAGCAGCTGCCTGCGGCGCCACGCCGCCCAGCCAACGGCGGCGAACGCGGCTAGCTCGCCGACGTCGAATCCCACCCAGGCGCCGCGCCAGCTACCGGTGCGGTAGAACTGCGGCAGCACGACCGCCAGGTACCCGATCCACGCCGCGAGCACCAGGCAGCTCACCGCGATGACCACGAGCAGGGCGTCCCACCTCCAGCTCGTGCCAGGCTTGGGCCCCGACTCGCGCTCGATCTCGACAAGCTCGCGCAGCAGTTCCTCCCGCTCCGCAGTGCTCAGGTCCCGCAGCGACTCCGGGTCATATGGTCCCATCATCACAATTTAGGCTAACTCGCCAGCCAGCGATACCACCGATCATGCTGCGGCCTTTTGATTCCGCCCGCGGACGGCGACCGGGGGGATCGGCCGTTGGGCAATTTGCAAACCTTTCGCTCGTGGGGCATCGTGCCCATATGCGCGAATCCGGTCGCCTCGCCGGCACCATCCTCGCCGCCGTTCTCTGCTGCGCCGCCGCCGGGTGCACCGGCACCGGGCAGCCGGCCCCGATCGGCAGCAGCACGCCGGCGGCCACCCAGAGCCCGCCGGCGGCGCCGGCGAACGTGATGGTCTGCGTCACGCCCGCGGTCACCTGCGCCGGGGAGATGAGGGCCGAGCCGGCCAGCATCGTGCTTGCGGCCGACGGATCCACGTTCGTGCGCGACCTGACCTGGACCGGCTGGGGATCGGCCACCGCCCGGGGCACCGGCACGATGGAGCGCGATGACTGCACTCCCAGTTGCGCTCAGGGCGCCCTGCACGCTTACCAGGCGACCATCTCGCTGTCCGGCCTCACCGCCTACGGCAGCGGCGACCACGCCTACGCCACGATGGTGGTCACCGCTCCGAGCACAGCGGACGCGTCCTACGACTATCAGCACCTGGTGCCGTAACAGGCGGAGCGGGCCGAGAATGGCGGCCGCCGGTGACGGCATGCTGCGATTCCCGGCGACGCCGGTCCGGGCATACCCTAAGAGCCGTGGATCGTGAGCTCGTCTTCATCAGGGCCGGGTTCGGCGCGGGTGCGCTTGAGTACGAGGACGCCCTAGACCTTCAGCGAGAACTGCATGCCAGGCGAGTCAGCGGGCAGATCCCGGACACCTGCCTGCTGCTCGAGCACCAGGCCGTCTACACCGCCGGGCGGCGCACCAGCCCGCAGGACCGGCCGATCGCCGACCCTGGCGCTCCTGTCATCGAGGTGGACCGGGGTGGCAAGATCACCTGGCACGGGCCTGGGCAGCTCGTTGGCTACCCGATCGTCGCGCTTGACGAGCCGGTCGACGTGATCTCCTACGTCCGCGCCATCGAGGAAGCCCTGATCCGCGCGTGCGCAGACATGGGCCTGGCGACGATGCGGGTGGAGGGCCGAAGCGGGGTGTGGATTCCTGCGCCGGGCGGTTCGCCAGGGTCGCCTGACGGGCTCGGGCTGGACCGCAAGGTAGGAGCGATCGGCATCAGGGTGGCCCGCGGCGTCACGATGCACGGGTTCGCGCTTAACTGCTCGAATGATTTGTCATGGTTCGATCGCATTGTCCCATGTGGCATTTCCGACGCGAGCGTCACCTCACTGTCGGCCGAGCTGGGTCGCCTGGTCACGGTCGCCGACATGATCGGCCCGGTGGAGTCGCACCTAGCCGGCACGCTGCACGCGACCAGGTTCCGCGAGGTAACTACCGTTTAGCCCGGAAAGTCCGCTCAGCATTCGTTCGTTGCTTCTATGTGGGTCCATGATCGTGGTGGCTTTTCGTGGCATGGACCGGCAAAACTACCGTGATCATGGTGTGGACCAGCGATCATGAAGGCCCGTGCGGCACGTAGGTCATGGTCCCGGCCTCGCGGGCTTGAACGGCACCGACCACCCGCGCCAGGCCGTGCGGCGGCAGGTAGCCGGCCAGCTCGCCAGGCGCGGCGAACGTGAAGCCATCGAGCTCGGCCTCCTGGACCACGATGCCGGTGCCATCGGCGAGCGACCCGCCATCGAAGACGAAGTGCATGATCGGCCTCGCCTCGGCGCCGAACGGCTGCGACCAGTCGGTCGCGAGCAGCCGGCCAACAGGTATCTCCAGGCCGAGCTCCTCGGCGAGCTCACGGCCGCAGCCGATGTGCGGTGGCTCGCCGAACTCGCAGATCCCGCCCGGCAGTGCCCAATGGTCGCGGTAGTTCGGCTTCACGAGCAGCACCCGGCCGTCAGGGTCGGTGATGATCGCTCCCGCGGCGATCACGACGCCCGCCAGGCCCGAGTACCACACATCGGGGTCGATGAAGGTGGCCTCAGGCATCGCAGGCCCCGGCCCTGGCCGCCAGGAACTCGGCAATCGCGTCGGCCGGCACCGACTCCTGCTCCGCGCTGTCCAGGTCGCGTACGGTCACCATGCCCGCGTCACGCTCGGCGGGGCCGTAGATCAGGCACCAGCGCGCGCCCTGGTCGGCCGCCCACCGCAGCTGCTTTCCTAGCTTGCCCGAGGAGCCCAGGTAAACGCTGGCCCGCAGGCCGGCCGCCCGCGCCGCGCCCGCCAGCGTGAACGACCGGGCGGCCAGGTCGTCAGCGAGCACGGGCACAGCGACGTCCAGCCGGCCGCGCCGCGCGGCCGCGTCATCCTCACCCACCATCATCAAGATCCGCTCCACGCCCAGCGAGCTGCCGGTGGCCGGCACGTCTGGCCCGCCCAGGTGGGCGATGAGCCTGTCATAGCGTCCGCCGCCGCCCACCGAGCCCACGCCGCCAGCGGCGACAAGCTCCCAGATGGGGCCGGTGTAGTAGCTGAGGCCGCGCACCATGCGCGGCGTGAACGCGATCCGCCCGGCCGGGACCTGCGCGCTCACAAGCGCCAAGAGCTCGTCGACCTCATCCAGGCCGGCCGTGCCCGTCTCACTGCGCTTGAGCGCGGTCCTGATCCTGTCCTGGGCGTCCGCGGCGGTGATCGTGGCGACAAGCTCGCCGGCGCTTTCGGCCGCCAGCCCGCGCTCGGCCAGCTCGGCGATCACCTCTTCGGGGCGCAGCTTGTCCAGCTTGTCCAGCGAGGTCAGCACCCCAGGGCCAAGGTCGGCGGGCACGGCGAAGACCTCAAGCAGCCCGGATAGCACCAGCCGCGAGTTCAGCAAGATCGAGAAGTCGGAGATGCCGAGGCCGCTCACGGCGTCGTGGTGCGCGCACAGCACCTCGGCGTCGGCCAGCGGCGACCGGGTACCCAGGGTGTCCAGGTCGCACTGGGTGAATTCGCGGTACCTGCCCCTGCCCGGCCGGTCGGCCCGCCACACAGATCCGATCGCGTAGCGCTTGTAGGGCATCGGCAGCTTACTGGAATAAGCGGCGGCGACCCGTGCGAGCGGGACCGTGAGGTCGTAGCGCAGCGCCAGGTCGGCCTCGCCTGAGGCCTCGTGCTCGCCCCGGCGCAAGATCTTGAAGACCAGCTTGTCCGCCTCGTCGCCGTACTTGCCGAGCAGCACGTCGATCCGCTCGAACGCCGGGGTCTGCAGCGGCTCGAAGCCGTAACTGGCAAAGACCGTCCTGAGCACGCCGAAGGCCCACTCGCGCTTTTCGAACTCGGCCGCGAGAAAGTCACGCGTTCCCGATGGCGGGTCAAACTGGGTTGGCATGGCATCCATGATCCCCGACGCCGCCGGCCGGCGTCATCTGGGTTATCGGGGACGTAGGCTAGCTGCGTGGTCATCGCACCGGGAGAACGGCGCCTGCTGCGGATCGAGGCGCGCAACAGCCAGACCCCCATCGAGCGCAAGCCGCCGTGGATCAAGACCAGGCTGCGCACCGGACCCCAGTACACCCAGCTCCAGGAGCTGGTCAAGCGCGAGGGCCTGCACACGGTCTGCCAGGAGGCCGGCTGCCCGAACATCTTCGAGTGCTGGGAGGACAGGGAGGCTACGTTCCTGATCGGCGGCGACCAGTGCACCCGACGCTGCGACTTCTGCCAGATCGCGACGGGGAAGCCAGCGCCGCTCGACACCGACGAGCCGCGCCGGGTCGCCGGGTCGGTGGCCACGATGGGCCTGCGCTACGCGACCGTGACCGGGGTGGCCAGGGACGACCTGCCAGACGGCGGCGCGTGGCTGTACGCGCAGACCTGCGTCCAGATCCACGACGCGGTGCCCGGGTGCGGCGTGGAGCTGCTGATCCCCGACTTCAACGCCGTTCCCGCGCTGCTCGGCCAGGTCTTCGACGCCCGGCCCGAGGTGCTCGCCCACAACGTCGAGACCGTGCCGCGGATCTTCAGGCAGATCCGGCCGGCCTTCCGCTACGAGCGATCACTCGCGGTGCTCGAGGCGGCCAAGGCGGCGGGCCTGATCACGAAGTCCAACCTGATACTCGGCCTCGGCGAGGAACGCCAGGAGATCAGCGCGGCGCTGGCCGGCCTGCGCTCGGCTGGGTGCGACCTGCTCACGATCACCCAGTACCTGCGCCCGTCGCCGCGCCACCACCCGGTCGCCCGCTGGGTCGAGCCCGCTGAGTTCGACGAGCTCGGCGACGAGGCGCTGTCGCTCGGCTTCGCCGGCGTCATGTCCGGGCCGCTGGTCCGCTCGTCCTACCGGGCCGGCCAGCTGTACAGGCAAGCCCTTGCCAGGGTAATAACAGATCCGCGGGCGCAGCTCACGTTTCAGCCTCGCCCCGCGTGGCAGCGCCCGGGTCGAAACGTAAGCTGACCGACCGCGTTTCGCGCGGGTCGCCTGGTACTCGTATCCTCATCGCATGGTAAAGAAGTCCAGCGACCGTACCCCGCAACGACCGGACCAGGTGCTGAAGGACATGGCGGTGACCGACCCGTCCTCGCTGGGCAGGCTCCAGCAGCTCCGCATGACGGTCACGTTCGTCAACAAGACCAACCCGAAGGCGATCTGGCTCACCCTGGCGGCCGGCCTGGTCGTGCTCGCGGCGCTTGTGGTCGCCGGCGTGTTCACGCACTCGATCGTGTACCTCGTGCTCTACATCCTGGCTGGCCTGATGGCGGGCACGCTGACCTCGATGATCATCCTCGGCCAGTTCGCGAAGCGGGCGCAGTACACCGCGCTCAAGGGCCAGCCGGGCGCGGCGGTGGCCATCGTGCAGTCGATGCGCGGCAACTGGACGGTGACGCCGACCGTCGCAGGCAACAGGAACATGGACATGGTCCACCGCGTCGTCGGCCGGCCAGGCGTCATCTTGATCGGCGAGGGCTCCCCGACCGGGCTGGCCAGCCTGATCTCCGCGGAGAAGAAGAAGATCGCCAGGATCGCCTACGGCCGGCCCATCATCGAGCTCCAGATCGGCGAGGGAAAGGGCCAGGTCCCGATCCGCGACCTCCAGCGCAAGCTGATGACGATGCCGCGTGCGCTCAAGCCAGGCGACGTGCGTGACCTGAACGGCAGGCTCAAGGCGATGCCGTCCTCGCTGCAGATGCCGCGCGGGCCGCTGCCGCAGCCGGGCAGGATGCCGAGGCCGCCGCGGCCGAAGGCCCGCTGAGCTTACGTTTCAACCTGGGCACTGCTGAGCAGGGCGAGGTCAAAACGCAAGCTGGCGCCTAGATCAGCACGACGACGGCGTTCGCCGCCCGGTCATGCAATCCGCGCGTGTCGCGGTCTTGGACCAGCGGCGCCACCACGGTCAGCAGCAGCACGGTCCGCACCAGCGCCCAGACCGGGCCGAGCAGCTTCCCGTCCAGCCTGATCACGCGCATCCGGAACAGCCGCTTGCCGATCGTGCTGCCGAGCACCCCGGTCAGCAGGAGGTCCTGCAAGGCGAACACCAGGATCGACCAGTCCCGGAGCCCGGTCCAGAACTGGGGCGATCCGAAGTGCGCCCTGATGAACGCCGCCGTGATCACGGAGCAGAGCACCCAGTCGGCGAAGAAAGCGCCGAGCCTGCGGCTCGTGGAGGCGATCGACCCGGCGCCGTCCCTGGGAAACCCGAGGTCGCTGCCCGGGTACTCGGCTGAGTCTGGGACCGGCTGGGGTGAGGACACCGTCCGTTGCTGCTCGCTCACGCCAACACAGTACCGCGAGCCAAAGGGGCACCCGGAGGCGAGCAGGGGCTAGCACGGCACAGGCCGTAACTCGGCCGAAACATCTGGGATACGGCCAGGAAACCGCGGCCAGTTAGCGTCAGGCAAACGTCGCTGGGCAGCGAGGCGCAGCGATCAGACAGGAACGAGGAGAGCCGATGTTCACAAGCGGTGACGAGGTGCTGCGGTACCTCGCCGACTCCGATGTCGAGTTCGTCGACGTCAGGTTCTGCGACCTGCCGGGGACGATGCAGCACTTCACGGTTCCCGCGAGCGCGTTCGAGGAGCGGGTCTTCACCGACGGGCTGATGTTCGACGGGTCGTCGATCAGGGGATTCCAGGAGATCCACGAGTCCGACATGCTGCTGCTGCCGGACCCGACGACCGCGGTAGCTGACCCGTTCCGCACGCACAAGACCCTGAACATGACGTTCTTCGTGCACGACCCGCTGACCGGTGAGCCGTACACTCGCGACCCGCGCAACATCGCCAGGAAGGCGCAGGAGTACCTGCGCGGCAGCGGCATCGCGGACACGGTCTACTTCGGCCCGGAGGCCGAGTTCTACATACTCGACTCGGCCAGGTTCGAGACCTCGCCGCACGCCAGCTACTACTTCCTCGACTCGGTCGAGGGCGCGTGGAACACCGGGCGCGACGAGCCGGGCGGCAACCTGGCCTACAAGCCCAGGTACAAGGGCGGCTACTTCCCTGTTCCGCCGTCCGACCACTTCGCCGACCTGCGGGCCGAGATGGCCAGGATGCTGCTCCAGTGCGGCATCACGGTGGAGATGCAGCATCACGAGGTCGGCACGGCCGGGCAGTCGGAGATCAACATCAGGTTCGCCAGCCTGCTGCACATGGCCGACAACCTGATGACCTTCAAGTACGTGGTCAAGAGCGTGGCCAGGGCGGCGGGCAAGACGGTCACGTTCATGCCCAAGCCGCTGTTCGGTGACAACGGCTCTGGCATGCACTGCCACCAGAGCCTGTGGCGCGACGGCGAGCCGCTCTTCTACGACGAGGTCGGCTACGCGGGCCTGTCCGACATCGCGCGGTACTACATCGGCGGCCTGCTGCGGCACGCGCCGTCGCTGCTTGCGTTCACAAACCCAACGGTGAATTCCTACCACCGCCTGGTCCCCGGGTTCGAGGCGCCGGTCAACCTCGTCTATTCGCAGCGGAACCGGTCCGCCTGCGTGCGCATACCGATCACCGGGCCGAGCCCCAAGGCCAAGCGGATCGAGTTCCGGGTTCCCGACCCGTCGAGCAACCCGTACCTGGCGTTCTCGGCGATGCTGATGGCGGGCGTGGACGGGATCAGGAACAAGGTCGAGCCGCCAGAGCCGGTCGACAAGGACCTCTACGAGCTGCCGCCGGACGAGGCCCTGGCCATCCCGCAGGTACCAGGCTCGCTTGAGGCGGTGCTCGAGAGCCTGGAGGCGGACCACGACTACCTGCTCGAGGGCGGCGTGTTCACCGAGGACCTGATCAAGACCTGGGTGGGCTACAAGCGGTCGCACGAGATCGACCCGATCAGGCTGCGCCCGCACCCGCACGAGTTCGAGATGTACTTCGACTGCTGAGCCGCGCGGCGTGGGTCCGGGGAGTCGCCCCCCGGGCCAGCACCGCAGTCCGGCCGGCTTGGAATAGCCGAAAGTCGCGATCTCGTTGGTACTGGGTGACGGGCAGTTACCCTGGCCAAGGGTGATGCGTGCCCGCACCCCCCACCTTGCCCCCCACCCCCTTTCATAACTATGTCTATGGCAGTTGCGCTTCAACGCCGGAGTACCTCCCCGATCGGCGCTGCCTCTCCCGGCATCAGGCGCCGAGCACAAGGAAACCTCGCGTTCCCCCGCTTGCGCGCTCGACTGACCGCGCACTCCATCCCAGCGATGACCGCGACCGCGGTCTTCGCTTACCTGCTCGCCTCGCTCCTGCCCGGGAGCAGCTCCCGGCCAGTGACGGCGCCGCTGACGGCGATACTGGTGGTCCAGGCCACTCGGTACCGGACGATGCGCAGCGCGATTCAGCGCGTGGCCGGCGTCGTCGCCGGCGTGGTGCTCGCGCTGGCCTTCGCCGCCGCCGTGGGGTTCACCTGGTGGAGCCTCGGCCTGGTCATCGCTGTCGGGCTGGTGATCGGCTCGGTGCTGCGTCTCGGCGACCACACGCTCGAAGTGGCGATCTCAGCGATGCTGATCCTGTCGTTGAGATCGGCGGCGACAGGCCGGGTTGTCGACACGCTCGTGGGAGCGGCTGCCGGGCTGGCCGGTGGCCTGATCTTCGCGCGGCCGCGGACGCGGCGAGCGGAGCACTCCATCGAGGAGTTCAGCCGGCGGATGGCCAGCCTTCTCGAGGAGATCGCCGCAGGAATCGCCGGCGCAGGAGCCGCCGAGACAGAAGCCTGGCACGCCGGCGCGCGCTCTCTCACCAGCGAGATCCAGCAGGTAGATGACACTCTCGGCGAGGCGGAAGACAGCCTGCGGCTCACGCCGCGCGCGCTGCGCTCGGACCGGACGGCGGTCCCGTTGCGCAACGGCCTGGAGGCGCTCGAACTCGCGTCGGTCACCGTCAGGGGCCTGACCCGGTCCCTCGCCGATAATGCGCGACTGCCCGAGGGCGAGCCCGTGGCCCTCGCCGCGGATACCCCCGACATACTGGGCAAAGCGCTGTGGCGGCTCGCGGCGGCGATACGAGCGTACGGAGGCCTCATCCGCGCGGATCTTGGCGGTGCCTGCGGCCTGAACGGCAACGAGCTTGACCAGCACCTGGCCGAGGCCCGTGAGCAGCGCGACCAATTCGCTCACACGCTGCATCGCGTGCCCGAGCCTGCGTCCGCTGGCGGGCGGCTGCGCGGTGAGATCCTCGTGCACCTCGACCGTCTGACCAGCGAGTTGCAGCTCGAGCGGCTCAGCCAGGCCCGCCACTAGCAGCCAGCGACTGGCCCGGAGCTAGGCTGGCACCGTGGACCTCAGAGCCGTCAAGGCGGCGACGGGACCTGAGCTCGTCGCCGGGGCCGCCGCGGCGGCGAGGAACGCCGGCGGCCTTTTGCGCGATGCCCAGATCCTGGCTGAGGCGAACAGCCCGGCGCGCGCCTACGCACTCGCCGCCCTCGCCGTCGAGGAGGTCGGGAAGGGAGGCAGCCTGGTCACGCTGGCGAGCATGCCTGACGCGCTGCGGGCGCGGGCGCCGGTCGGGCGGCTGCTCGAATGGCACCAGCTCAAGCAGGCCATCGGGCAGCTCATCGCCGTGGTGCCGTACAGGCAGCCCGGACTCGCGGCCAGGGTGCTCGCCATGCCTGCGACCGACCTGGCTCAGCTGCTGAGCGCCTTGGAACCGCCCGCGGAGGAAGCGGACCGGCTCAAGCGCGGCGGGCTCTACGCGGACATCGGCCAGGACGGCCGGATCCGCGAGCCTTCCGAGATCACCAAGGCCGAGGTAACCCGCCAGCTGGCCCGGGCACGGCTGGCCGTCAGTTCCGGCGCGATGATGCTCAATCCGGAAGAACAGGCCCGGCTGGTGGGCCGGCCAGAAGAGTGCGTCGAGCTCTCGCGGGCAGCCGTCGGCGCACTCGCCAAGGTGGGATACGCGCGAACCCCGGACGCCGCCGCTGACGTCGTCACGACGATGGTCAGCACGCTATGGGAGCGAATGACCGGCAGCCCCGCGCCCGGCGCGCTGGCCGCTTGACCAAGGCAGCAAAAGCGACATTCACTCCCGCAGGCTGGCCTGAGCTGCCGGGTCTTAGGCTGGCATTGTGGATCTCAGAGCCGTCAAGGCGGCGACGAGTCCTGAGCTCGTCGCCGCCGCTGTCGCAGCGCAGCGGAATGCCGGCGACCTCCTGCACGACGCCGAGGTGCTGGCGCAGGCGCGCAGCACGGCGCGCGCGTACTCGCTCGCCGCGCTCGCCGTCGAAGAGGTCGGCAAGGGATCCTGGCTGGCTACCCTGGCGACCATGCCGGACGCGCTGCGGGCGCGGGCCCCGGTCGGGCGGATGTTCCACTGGCACCAGCTCAAGCAGGCCGCGGGGCAGCTCGTCGCCGTGGTGCCGTACCCGCCGCCGGGACTGGCGACCAGGCTGGTGGTCATGCCCGCGGACGACCTGGCGCAGGCCCTCAGCGCGCTGGAGGCACCCGCGGACGAAGCGGACAGGCTCAGGCGCGGCGGGCTCTATGTGGACATCGGCATGGGCGGCCGGATCCGTGAGCCTGCGCAGATCACCGAGGCCGAGGTCACCCGTCAGCTCGAACGCGCGCGGCAGGCGGTCGGTGCCGCGAGGGTAACGCTCGGCCCGGAACTGACCAGCGTGGCGCATCCGCCTGAAGAGAAGGCCGAGTTCGCGCGGGCGGCCTTCGACGCATTCGCCAGTGCGGGGTACGCGCGAACCCCCGACGCCGCCGCCAGCGTCATCGTGACGATGGTCAGCAAGCTCAGGGAGCGGATGCTCGGCATACCCCAGCGCGACGCTCCAGGCCGGGCACCACGCGGGGGGAACCGAGCCAGGCTCCCTGCCGGGTAGTTCTGCCGGGCGCGTCAGTGGCTCGGGATGGACTCCAGCGGTACCGAAGCGTCGGCGAGCGCGGCGGCATCGACCGGCCTGGCAGACCGGACCAGCGCCGCGATCGCGTCGTTGACGTCCCAGATGTTCACGTTCATCCCGGCGAGCACCCGGCCGTCGCCAGCCAGCCAGAACGCGATGAACTCCCGCCGCCCGACGTCGCCGCGGAACACGACCCTGTCGTAGCCGTCGGGCTCCACGTAGCCCGCGTACTCCATGCCCAGGTCGTACTGGTCGGTGTAGAAGTAGGGCACGCGGTCGTAGCTGACGTCCTGGCCGAGCATCGCCCTGGCCGCGGCCACGGGCTGGTGGCGCGCGTTCGCCCAGTGCTCGACCCGCAGGTGCTTGCCGTACAGCGGGTGGAACGCGCTGGCGACGTCGCCGGCCGCGTAGATGGCCGGGTCCGACGACCTGAGCCGCGCGTCCACCACGATCCCGTTGTCGACGGCGAGGCCCGCCGCCGACGCGAGCTCGGTGTTGGGCGTGATCCCGACGCCCACGACGACCGCGTCGGCGCCGACGTGGGTGCCGTCGGCGAGCCGCACCCCGTCGGCCCTGCCACCGGCGCCTGTTATCTCGGTGATGGTCACGCCGAACCGCAGGTCCACGTCGTGCGCGGCGTGCAGGTCCGCGAAGACCTGGGCGACCTCCCGGCCGAGCACCCGCAGCAGCGGCAACTCGGCCATCTCGAGCACGGAGACCTCCACGCCGGCCGCGCGGGCGGCCGCCGCGGTCTCCAGCCCGATCCACCCCGCGCCGATCACCGCGATCCGGGAGGCGCGCTCGATCGCCGCCTTGATCCGGTCGCTGTCGTCGACGTCGCGCAGGTACAAGACACCGTCGAGGTCCGCACCAGGCACCGGAAGGCGCCGCGGCGACGAGCCGGTGGTGAGCAGCAGCGCGCGGTAGCCGAGCCGCTGCCCGCCGGCCAGGCTGACCTCGCGCGCCGCGGCGTCGACCCCGGTCACCCGGATGCCGAGCCGCAGGTCAACATCGTGCTCGGCGTACCACTCGCGGGGGTGGACGTACAGCTTCTCCCGCCCGTGCTTGCCCATCAGGTAGTCCTTGGACAGCGGCGGCCGCTCGTAGGGCAGCTCGGACTCGGCTCCGATCAGGACGAGCGGGCCGGCGAAGCCGTCCTCTCGCAGAGCCTGCGCCGCCCGCGCTCCGGCAAGGCTGGCGCCCACGATCACGAAGGCACCGCCTGGGTCGTCCGTCATGGATCAGCTCCTTAATCGTTACGGTGGGTCAGACGTGCACTCCCGCCAGGGCGAAGAACTCCGCCCGTGACCGCGAGTCTGTTCGCAAGCACCCATGCAAGGCGGACGTCACCGTCATCGCGCCGATCGCCCGGACACCGCGCAGCGTCATGCAGGAGTGCTCGGCCTCGAGCACGACACCCGCCCCGCGCGGCGCGACGCACATGGACAGGCAGTCGGCGACCTGCTTGGTCAGCCGTTCCTGGGTTTGCGGCCTGGCGGCGAAATGCTCGACGAGACGTGCCAGCTTGGACAGGCCGAGAATACGCTCACCCGGCAGGTACCCGACGTGCGCTACACCGGAGAACGGCAGCAGGTGATGCTCACATACCGTTCGGAACGGGATCCCGCGCGCGATCACAAGTTCGTCGTAGCCCTCGGCGTTCTCGAACGTGGTCAGCTGAATCGGCTTCGGGCCGAACAGCTCGGCGTAGGCCCGCACCATCCTGGCCGGAGTCTCGCGAAGACCGTCCTCGTTCAGGTCGATGCCGAGCGCGACGAGGAAGTCCGCCGCGGCTCGCTGCGCGGCGGCGAGGTCGACGCGATGGCCGGCGAACGCCCGCGGCCCGCATGGTGACTCCAGGTCAGGCGCGTCAGAGGTCAGGGCCGATTCCAGCGAATCAGCATCAAGTTGTTGCGTCATGAGGCTCCTGTGATTCCTGTTCTTCTCGTGTTTCGATGACGACGCAGCAATGCCCTGGGTGCGGGTCGGGCACAGGTCGCAGCCCGGTCGCGCCGAGGCCATCGAGCAGCCCTTCGAGCAGGGCCAGGCTCATGCCGCAGACGACCTGCGGGTACCTGGCGGCGAGCAGGTGGAACGGGCAGTTGCGCAGCCGGATGGCGCCCGTCTCGTCGTCATGCGGCTCGAACCCGTGCTCGGCCAGCGCGCTCACGACCGCCGGGCGAGGCACGGCGCCGCCGCGTGCCCTGGCTGCCGCGCCGATGCCGGCTCCCGTCTCACGGGCGACGCGCCGCAGCGCGGCCCCG
>JASIBM010000297.1 GCA_030045175.1 Streptosporangiaceae bacterium
CTTGGCGACCTCGATGCGCCCGATCTCGGCCGTGGTCGCGACGTGCGTGCCGCCGTCGGCCTGCTGGTCAAGCCCCACGATGTCGACGATCCTGACCTCCTTGACGTCGGGCGGGACCAGGTTCGTCGCGGTGCGGATGATGTCGGGGATGGCGAACGCGTCGTCGCGCGGAAGCACTCGCACGTCGATGCGCCTCCCAGCCGCGATCTCAGCGTTACATGCCGCCTCGACCGCTTCCTTGAAGCCCACGGGAAGCTCGGGCAGGTCGAAATCCATGCGAGCGACGAAAGGCTCCATGTTGCCGCCGGTCACCAGCGAGCCGTAGTCGCGGTAGACCACGCCGCACAGCACGTGCAGGCCGGAATGGGTGCGCATCAGAGCGGTGCGCCGCTCGTCTTCCAGGGCGCCACGCACCGCGGTGCCTGGCGGCGGCACCGGGTCACCTGGCGCCGGGATCAGGTACAAGTCGTCGCCTTTGCGGGCATCGATGACCCTGGTCTGCACCCCGCCCCAGAGCAGCACGCCGTGGTCGGGCGGCTGGCCGCCGCCGCCAGGGTAGAAGGCCGACCGGTCGAGCACGATCTGGTCCCCGTCCGACGCGAGCACGACGGCATCCCACTCGCGCAGGGTCTGGTCACCAAGCTCAAGCCGGTGCGTTCGCCATGTGGCCTGCGTCATGGCGCGGGGTTCACCACGGTCCGTATGGGCCCTGGCGTGATGACCCACCCGGGCCTATCCCCCGCACCTTGGGCCGGACGTCGGTCAGGTAGATCGCGGCTGCGATGAACGCGGCGACAGGCAGGATGTTGAGCGCCGAGAAGCCATTGGAATATGCGACGCCGTAGAGCCCGATGACCACGCTCACGCCGAGGATGATCAGCCAAAGCGGCTTCGTCTGCTTGCCTGCCGCGGGGAATGCGCCGCTGGGCCGACGCAACACGTCGACGAAAGCCCACGCCTCCACGACGAACGCGGCAACGCCAAGCACCCAGAACAAGATGTACAACGGTGTGTACGCATTGAAGGTGAACACGATGCCAACCTACCCGCTCACGTGATCGCCGGCGTCAGAGGCACCAGCGAGGGGGTCCTCCGCGCTCTCTTCAGGATCGTCAGCCTCAGCGCCGGCCTCAGCCTCAGCCCCGACCTCCTTGCGGAACGACTCGTAGATGTCGATGAGCATCTGCTTCTGCCGCTCCGTCAGCTCCCGGTCCGCCATGATCGCGTCGGTCACCGTGGTATCGCCTTCCCGGTCATCAAGGATGCCCGCCTGGACGTAGAGCGCCTCGGCAGAGATCCGCAAGCCCTTCGCGATCTGCTGCAAGATGTCCGCGCTCGGGCGGCGCAGGCCGCGCTCGACCTGGCTAAGGTAGGGATTGGAGATGCCTGCGGCCTGCGCAAGCTGGCGAATCGAGATCTTCGCCTGCTCACGCTGCTCTCGGATGTAAGCTCCGATGCCGCTCACCGTGACCGGGCTCATACTCCCAGTTTCGTCAGCAACGCTTGCAATTGCAAATCGGCGTGCAAGCGCTCATCGCGCGCGGCCGTCGGCCAGCACCGCGGGGGGTGCAGGGGGGTCGTCTCCCCAGGCCAGCACCGGCCTGATCGCACCTACGGGCTGGCCACCACCCATCACCGGCGCGGCGAGCACGCGCTCGATCGCCGCGACATGCTCCCCTGCGCCGAGCATGTCGGACAGCACGGCTGCCACAACAGGCGGCACCGCCCGGCGCGTCCCGTCGTGGATCTTCACCGCCGCCGCCCGGCCGTCGTCCAGGGCGAACGCACATACCCCCTCGGCTCCCGCCTTCATCAGCAATCCGGGTACCGCCGCCATCATGGTGGCCTCGGGCATCGCCGAACCTGATGTCCACGCCGGGTAGGCGCGCATCGCGTCGGCCACCCGTCGTGGCGCGGAACCCGCCCCGGCCAGCACCAGGCCGCGATACGCCCTGGCCAGCCCGCTCAGGCTGATCGCGAACACGGGCGCTCCGCAACCATCGACGCCGGTTGCCGCCACCTTCTCGCCCGCCAGGCTCTCGATGGTCAGCTTGATCTGGCGCTGCAGCGGGTGGTCGGGGTCGCGATAGCTGGCCACCGGCCAGCCAGCCGCGACGCAGGTCGCCAGCATTGCCGCGTGCTTGCCCGAGCAGTTCATGTGCACCCTGTCGGCACGGCCACCGGCCCGCAACAGGTCTGACTTCACGGCCTCGTCGAGCGGTAGGTCAGGCGGGCAACGCAGGTCGGCCTCGGTGAGCCCGGCGCCAGCGAGGATCTCGCGCACGCCGGCTACGTGGAAGTCCTCGCCCGCGTGACTGGCGGCGGCGAGGGCGAGCAACCTGCCTTCGAGCTCGAGCCCGCAGTCGAGCATCGCAGCCGCCTGCATCGGCTTGTTGGACGACCTCGGGAACATCGGCTGGTCAGTCGTCCCCGCGCGGAGTATGGCCGACCCGTCGGCGCCGAGCACCACGAGCGAGCCGCGGTGCACCGACTCGACGAAGCCCGACCTGACCACCTCGGCGAGCACCGGGTCGGGCTGGTCGCTGTCCTGCGCTGTCATCGGCGGATAATGCCTTCTCGTGCGAGCTGTTGTCCAACGTGCCACCCAGGCGAGCGTAACGGTAGCCGGAACAGTCGTGGGCGAGCTGACCGGCCCCGGGCTGGTCGTCCTGGTAGGGGTGACCCACGATGACACCGAGCGGACCGCCGCCGCCCTGGCGAGCAAGATCTATCATTTGCGAATCCTGGCAGGCGAGCGGTCGTGTGCGGATACCGGCGCGCCGCTACTCGTGGTGAGCCAGTTCACGCTGTACGCGGACACTGCCAAGGGCAGGCGGCCCACGTGGCAAGCGGCCGCGCCGCGAGAGGTCGCCGAGCCGCTGGTGACCGCGTTCGCAGCCGCGCTGCGCGCGCTCGGGGCCGATGTGCAGACCGGCGTCTTCGGCGCGGACATGGCGGTTGCACTGGTCAACGACGGTCCCGTGACGCTGATTCTCCAGGCGTGAACCGAGAAGTCCAGGCGTGAACCGAGAAGTCCAGGCGTGAACCGAGGAGCACGGTCAGGCCGACGTGGCCGACTCTGCCTTGGCGCCGAGATGGTCACGCGCGAACGCGAGCGACTCGGCCAGATCAGCCATCCGCTGCCGGGCCGTCTGCGCACGGCGAGTGCTGACTTCGAGCGCGACGATGCCCTGGTAGTCGGTCGCGGTGAGCCTGGCGAGCAGCTCGGCGCACGGCTGGCTGCCCCGGCCAGGCACCAGGTGCTCGTCGGGGAGCCCCGGCTTGGTCCCGTCGGCGAGGTGCACGTGCCTCAGGCGGTCACCGAGCTGGCTGGCCATCTCCATGGCGTCGGAATTGGACACGGCCGTGTGCGAGAGGTCAAGCGTGGTGTGCGCGCAGTCCATCTCCACCGGGTTCCAGTGCGGGGCGTAAGCCGCGAGCTCGGCGCCCCCGGCCCGCAGCGGATACAGGTTCTCCACCGCGATCGCAATGCCGGTGTCGGCCTCAATCTCGGCGATGCCTGCCGAGAACTCCCTGGCATACTCGCGTTGCCAGATAAACGGCGGATGGACCACCACGACACTCGCGCCGAGCTTGCCCGCCATCTCGGTCGCCTGCGCCAGCTTCCCCCACGGCTCCCAGCCCCAGACTCGCTGCGTGAAGAGCAGGCACGGCGCGTGCACGGCCCGCACGGGCACGCCATGGTAATCGGCCAGCCTGCCGAGCACGTTGGCATCCTGGCTGACCGGATCGGCGGTGACCATGACCTCGATCCCGTCGTAGCCGAGCTTGGCCGCTAGGTCGAAGGCGTCCGTGGTGCGCTCGGGAAAGACCGACGATGTAGAAAGCACCACCGGCACGTTGCTCGCCTGCACCGACGCGCACCCCCTTTCGTCGAGCGCCCCTGCAAAGCTTAGCGGGAAGGCTGCGCGCTCGAGCCGAAGCCGGCGCCTCAAGGCGCCCCGGAGGCAAGCGGGAAGCCCTGCGCCCTCGAGCCAAAGGCGAAGCCAGAGGCGAGCGCGCGTGAGCGAGCCGCAGGGCGCTGGCGCCGCGCTGACCGAGGAGCGTGGTTTTCGCGACGAGGGAAGGCGGCGCCTTCAAGGCGCCCGGAGGCGAGCGGGAAACCCTGCGCGAGTGAGCCGAAGGCGGAGCCGGAGGCGAGCGCGCGCGAGCGAGCCGCAGGGCGCCGGCGCCGCGCTAACCGAGGAGCGCGGTTTTCGCGACGAGGGCAGGCGGCGCCTCAAAGGCGCCCGGAGGCGAGCGGGAAGTACTGTCGGTGCCTGCCGATAACGTTCGTGGCATGGCGAAGACCTCCGCCGGGACCGTCTATCAGTGCTCGGCGTGCGGCTGGCAGGCCGCCAAGTGGGCCGGCCGGTGCGGCGAGTGCCAGGAATGGGGCACCCTCGCGGAGTGCGCGAGCCCCGGGGCGGCGCACGGTAGCCGCGGCGCCCTTCGCGGCCTCGCGCCGGCCCGGCCAGGCACCGCCGCCGTGCCGATTTCCAGGATTGACGCGGCGGGCGCGGCGGCGCAGCCGACTGGCATGGACGAGCTCGACCGCGTGCTCGGCGGCGGCCTGGTGCCTGGCACCGTCGCCCTGCTCGCGGGCGAGCCAGGCGTCGGCAAGTCGACCCTGCTGCTCGAGGCCTGCGCGCTTGCCGCCGAGCACTCGGTCGTGCTCTACGTCACTGGCGAGGAGTCGGCCGCCCAGGTCAAGCACCGCGCGGACCGGATCGGGGCGGTCAGCGAGAATCTGTATCTCGCGGCCGAGACGGACCTCGCGGCGCTACTCGGGCACGTCGACGCGGTCCAGCCCGCGCTGCTGATCGTCGACTCGGTACAGACCATCACGGCAGCCGGGATCGACGGCGCACCAGGGGGCATCACCCAGGTGCGCGAGATCACCTCGGCGCTGGTCGGCCTCGCCAAGCAGCGAACGCTGACGACGGTGCTCGTCGGACACGTCACCAAGGACGGATCGATCGCCGGGCCTCGTTCCCTTGAGCACCTGGTCGACGTCGTCTTGCACTTTGAGGGCGATAGCCGGGGCCGGCTGCGCATGATCCGCGCGCTGAAGAACAGGTTCGGGCCGACCGACGAGATCGGTTGCTTCGAGCTAGGCGAGTTCGGGCTGATCGGGCTGCCTGATCCAAGCGGGCTGTTCTTGTCCAGGCAGCACGAGCCGGTGCCAGGAACGTGCGTGACCGTGACGCTCGAAGGACGTCGGCCACTGGTCGCCGAGGTGCAGACGCTGGTGTGCGCCGTCGAGAGCAACGAGCCGTCCCGCCGGGTGACCTCTGGCCTGGACTTCGCGCGCGTCGGCATGGTGGTGGCGGTGCTACAGCAGCGAGCGGGTGTCAAGCTAGGCAGGACCGACATCTACGCCGCGACCGTCGGCGGCGTCCGGCTAACCGAGCCGTCCGTCGACCTGGCGCTGGCCCTCGCGCTCGGCGGCGCCGTCGCCAACCTGAGCCTGCCTCTCGATCTCGTGGCGTTCGGCGAGGTGGGCCTCGCTGGCGAGATCCGCAGCGTCGCGGGCATCGGCCGCAGGCTCGCTGAGGCCGGGCGGATGGGCTTCCGCCGTGCGATCGTGCCGGTCGGCACCGACGTCATCGCCGCCGACTCGCCGATGACCGTGACCAGAGTGGGCGACATTTCCGGTGCGATCAGCGCCGCGTTTGGCGACGAGCGGTTACCCGCGCCATGATCGTGGACGATCCTCAGTTGGGGCAGCTGACAGACGACCACGATCATGAACAAGGTGTGCATGAAGACTCCGCTTGAGGCGTCTGTCACCGCCTGGTACGCGGCGACAGCCAGGGATCTGCCATGGCGCCGGCCGGGTGTTGGCGCGTGGCCGATCATGGTCAGCGAATTCATGCTCCAGCAGACCCCCGTGGCGCGAGTGCTGCCTGCCTATCAGGCCTGGCTTGGCCGCTGGCCAACCCCGAGCGCACTCGCCGCGGCGAGCCCGGCCGACGTGCTGCGGCAGTGGGGGCGCCTCGGCTACCCGCGCCGGGCCATCAGGCTGCACGAGTCCGCCAGCATCATCGCCATTCGCCACGGCGGGGAAGTCCCCGACTCGATCCCCGAGCTGCTCGCGTTGCCTGGTGTCGGCGCCTACACCGCAGCGGCCGTGGCCAGCTTCGCTTACGGCCAGCGCCATGCCGTGCTCGACACCAACGTGCGCCGGGTGCTCGCCAGGCTGGTCATGGGCCGGGAGTTCCCCGTGAGCTCGGTCAGCGTGGCCGAGCGGGCGCTCGCACAGTCGCTGTTGCCGCCCGCTGACGACCGCAGGGCGGCAATCTGGTCGGTCGCGCTGATGGAGCTCGGCGCCGTGGTCTGCACCGCGGCACGGCCCTCGTGCCAGGACTGCCCGCTTGCCTCGCGGTGTGCCTGGCGGGTCAGCGGCAGCCCGCCCGGCGCGCCGCCCCGGCCGGCCAAGCGCTACGAGGGCAGCGACCGTCAGTGCCGGGGACGGCTGCTCGCCGCCCTGCGCGACGCCAGCGGCCCGGTGCGCGTCGCCGTACTGGCGGCGACGTGGCCCGACGAAGCTCAGCGGGACCGAGTCCTGGCTAGTCTGGTTCACGACGGCCTGGCGGTACGGCACGCCGACGACTCGATCGGCCTGCCAGGGGACTAGAACCCGGACATGCGGCCGGGCCGACCCCGAACCTCTTCAGGTCCAGGGCCGGCCACGGAGTGTCAGTTACAGGTCGGTCTCTGTCATGCCGGGCCGACGGTCCTGTACCTCGCTGCGAGCCGCACCTGCGGTCTCGCTGGCCAGCTCGACCGGTGGCGTGTCGGGAACCGCCTCCGGCTTGGGCACGCCCTTGAAGGTGAACTTCGCTTCCTTGCCCGCCCCTTCGGTGTCGACCATCACGATCTGGCCGGCCTTCACGTCACCGAAGAGAATCTTCTCCGACAGGTGATCCTCGATCTCGCGCTGGATCGTCCTGCGCAGCGGCCTGGCGCCGAGCACCGGGTCGTAACCACGCTCGGCGAGCAACTTCTTGGCCGACACGGTCAGCTCGATGCCCATGTCGCGGTCCTTCAGCCGCTCCTCCAGCTTGCTGATCATCAGGTCGACGATCTGGAGTATCTCGTCCTGGGTGAGCTGGTGGAACACGATGATGTCGTCGACCCGGTTCAGGAACTCCGGCCTGAAGTGCTGCTTCAGCTCGTCCTGCACCCTGTTTGTCATCCTCTCGTAGGAGCCCCTCGACTCACCGGCCGACGCGAACCCGACCGAGACCCCCTTGGAGATGTCCTTGGTCCCCAGGTTGGTGGTCATGATGATGACGGTGTTCTTGAAGTCCACGACCCGGCCCTGCGCGTCGGTCAGCCGGCCGTCCTCGAGGATCTGCAGCAGCGAGTTGAAGATGTCCTGGTGCGCCTTCTCGATCTCGTCGAACAGGACCACGGAGAACGGCCGACGGCGGACCTTCTCGGTGAGCTGGCCGCCCTCCTCGTAGCCGACGTAGCCAGGCGGCGAGCCGAACAGGCGCGAGACCGTGTGCTTCTCCATGTACTCGCTCATGTCGAGCTGGATCATGGCGTCCTCGTCGCCGAACAAGAACGCGGCGAGCGTCCTTGACAGCTCCGTCTTCCCGACGCCGGACGGCCCAGCGAAGATGAACGATCCACCCGGTCGCTTCGGGTCCTTGAGGCCGGCTCGCGTTCGGCGGATGGCCTGGGAGAGCGCCTTGATCGCGTCGTTTTGCCCGATCACCCGCTTGTGCAGCTCGTCTTCCATCCGCAGCAGGCGGGCGGACTCGGCCTCGGTGAGCTTGTAGACCGGAATGCCGGTCGCGGTGGCCAGCACCTCGGCGATCAGTTCCTCGTTCACCTCGGCCACGGCGTCCATGTCGCCGGCCTTCCACTCCTTCTCCCGCGCGTCCTTCCGCTCGATGAGCTGCTTCTCCGTGTCACGCAGCGCCGCGGCCTTCTCGAAGTCCTGCGAGTCGATGGCCGACTCCTTGTCCCTGCGGACCTTGTCGATCTTCTCGTCGTACTCGCGCAGGTCGGGCGGCGCCGTCATCCTGCGGATCCGCATCCGGGAGCCGGCCTCGTCGATCAGGTCGATCGCCTTGTCGGGCAGGAACCTGTCACTGATGTAGCGGTCCGCCATCTGGGCGGCAGCCACCAGCGCGTCGTCGGTGATGGAGACCCGGTGATGCGCCTCGTACCTGTCCCGCAGCCCCTTGAGTATCTCGATCGTGTGCGTGATCGTCGGCTCGGCGACCTCGATCTTCTGGAACCGGCGCTCCAGCGCCGCGTCCTTCTCCAGGTGCTTGCGGTACTCATCGAGCGTGCTCGCGCCGATCGTCTGAAGCTCGCCGCGAGCCAGCATCGGCTTGAGTATGGAGGCGGCGTCGATCGCACCTTCGGCGGCGCCCGCGCCGACCAGGGTGTGGATCTCATCGATGAACAAGATGATGTCGCCCCTGGTGCGGATCTCCTTGAGCACCTTCTTCAGCCGCTCTTCGAAGTCACCGCGATACCGCGACCCTGCGACCAGCGCACCAAGGTCCAGCGTGTACAGCTGCTTGTCCTTCAGCGTCTCGGGAACCTCGCCCTTGACGATCCGCTGGGCCAGGCCCTCCACCACGGCGGTCTTGCCGACCCCGGGCTCGCCGACGAGCACCGGGTTGTTCTTGGTGCGCCGCGACAGCACCTGCATGACCCGCTCGACTTCCTTCTCCCGGCCGATCACCGGGTCGAGTTTGCCCTCGCGGGCGGCGGCGGTCAGGTTCCTGCCGAACTGGTCAAGCACCAGCGAGGTGGACGGGGCGCTCTCAGACGACGCACCGGACGCGGCGGGCTCCTTGCCCTGGTAACCATGCAGGAGCTGGATCACCTGCTGGCGCACCCGGTTCAAGTCCGCGCCGAGGCGGACCAGGACCTGGGCAGCCACGCCCTCACCCTCGCGGATCAGGCCGAGCAGGATGTGCTCGGTACCGATGTAGTTGTGGCCGAGCTGGAGTGCCTCCCGCAGCGAGAGCTCGAGCACCTTCTTCGCCCGCGGGGTGAACGGTATGTGGCCAGACGGAGCCTGCTGGCCCTGGCCGATGATCTCCTCAACCTGCTGCCGCACGGCCTCCAGGCTGATGCCCAGCGACTCGAGTGCCTTGGCAGCGACGCCCTCGCCCTCGTGGATGAGGCCGAGCAGGATGTGCTCGGTACCGATGTAGTTGTGGTTCAGCATCCTGGCCTCTTCCTGAGCCAGGACCACAACCCGCCGCGCCCGGTCGGTAAACCTCTCGAACATTCTCGTCGCTCCTCACCAAGCGATGGGACGGCGCTACGATCTAGCCCGTCCCTTCCGCGCTAGCCCGCGTGCCGGGCAAGGCCCCGCGTGGCTCGCGGCATCCGATGTCGTGAACCACGCTCCACGAGAACCTTCCCCAGCATCCGGGCGTTCACCCATATCCAACCTATGGTGCGGGAGCGCTGTTCCCCGCTACGCCGCGAGCGAACGCCGGGCAACCTCAGCCGGAGCGACGGCGGCCGGGCCGGCCAGGCTCAGCCGCATATATCGGAATTCGGTCGAACTGCGCCAGCTACGCGGGCATGGTGAGAGCCAGCCGAGGCACAGACGCAGGCCACCCCCACCAACTCCTGATCGCGATCCTGCTCGATGTGTCGCGCGAAAATGCCGAAACAGGCACAGGTCCGCCCGCCTTGACACGCTACTTGCTAACCACTGGGCCTGCTAACCACTGGGCCTGCTTGATCACGGCCCAGCCGCGCCGGACGCTCAGTCGTCCCCTCAGGGCATTGCCCGCAAGGGGACGACTGAACCGCAACGTGCGCCTAAGCGGGCGGGCGCGTGCCTAGTGGGCAGCTTCGTACTCCGCGATGATGCTGGCCGGAATACGGCCGCGCTCGCTGACCTTCTTGCCCTGCTGCCGCGCCCACTCCCTGATTTCGGAGCTGCGCTCCCGACCCGGACCGGTACGGCTCTTGCGCCGTCGCCCAGTCGCTGCCTTGCGAGCGTGGTCAGCGAATGCGCCAACCTTCTCACGTAGTTCCTTGCTGTGAGGTCCGCACAGATCGATCTCGTAGGCGTTGCCATCAAAGCCGAACGATACCGACTCCGTGCCTTCGACCTCGCCATCATGCGGGAGGTCACAGACCACTGTCACCACTGTCCTCTGCGCCATGCCGGTGAGCCTTTCTGTTACTACTGGCTATTAAGTAGCTTAACCTATACCACCAGCTAGCGTTTGACAATTGCGGCCGTGTCTTCAATCACGGAGCGCGGGCTCAAGATACCCGCGCGGAGGTAGTGCATGAACGGCCGGTAACGCTGAGTAATCAGCCCGATCTGTTTCCGTCGCAGCGCGGTATCGCCGATGTGGCCGTAACTCTAGCCTGCCGTATCGCGTCGACTCCAAGACAGTTGCGTCCAGTCAACCAACGCTTCACTCCGGACCACCAACACTCTTGATCGCGGCGGCTGCGAGCTACGCTGATTGGTCCGAATCTTGCTGCGTTGACGGCTCATCGGCCTCGTCTTCGTCACTAGGGTTCTTGATGGCCCGCATCTCATGGCGCAGGAAAGCCCAGACGGCTATCAGGAACGCAACGCACATCAAAAACGGGGGCGTCAAAACCGTCAGGTCTGCTAGCACCGGACCTCCCTTCGCGATGGCTGCATCAGCCACGACATCGGACTGGCTCACTGAGCGGGCCCGATTCCCACTACAACGAAACGCCCTGACCATGCTGCCTCACGAACGCCGCATCCGGGCGTCTAAGCCTGCGAGCAGCAGCATCACCCCAACACCGAGCCTGCCCGCGGCCTGCCCGCGCCGGATTCGGGTCCCCGCGGGCTAGCCAGCCGACGCCAGCTTCAGACCCCGCCGCACTGCCCGCTTGAGTCGCAGGCAATCGGCTCCGCAGCGCCTGTTACCACCTTGTGATACAGCTTACGCCAAGACGACCCTCGTCTGGACCCGCTTGTTCGTCAGCCCCAGCCAGGCGAACCAGGCCTGAGACTTGCCCAATGCGAGCGCTTGGACGCCACACCGCAACGCCTCGTTCGGCGGTACCGACAGTCAATAGCCGGTCGCCCGAGCCCGCCGTGCGATCCGATCAAACCTGCTGGCTCCTAGCCTCGGTCGGAGGCCGATTTAGATCGCCACCCGATCGAACCGGTGAACCAGGGAAAGATGGTTCACACTTGGGCTGCGGTGACGGCTTCAGCCCGTTTTGGCGCGCACTCGGTGGTCCACAACATGGAACCTACCGTCCTGAATCAGGGTAGACCGTTAGCTCGTCCGGCAGCCTCGAAGCTGACCGGAGGCCGACTCAAGGCGACCCGTGGCCGGCCCGCAGCTGAACGTCCGAAGCTGAACATCCGAGGCGAACATCCGAAGGCTGAACGTCTGCTGTAAACACCTGGTGAGCGCGACCGTCGTAGCACCTAGAGCTTCGGAGCAGCGGTAATATGCGACGGGCAATGAAGGCACGGACGCCGCGAGAACCTTTGATGTTCGGGCTAGCCGAATTGGCGCACGAAACGGCGCATACTCGGGCCGTGCGACATGAATCGACGCCTGGTCCCGCCCCAATGCCACTTAGCTTGAGTTGATCTTCGTTCGGGTCGTGTCGCGGGCGCTGTCCTGTCTGGCAGCCGTCCGCCTCGGGTCCAACCCCAGCATGGG